>CAZGVP010000052.1:0-12290 GCA_964529135.1 uncultured Caulobacterales bacterium
GTTCGATCAGCCCTCTAAGCCGTTGGGTAGAATTTGCCCTTAAATAAAATAACGCGGCTGGAAAATCGATTATATAATCTTCCTCACGCAAAAGTCCGGCACTAACAATTATTGCCGGAACGTTCTTGCGATTAAGGGTTTCAAATATCTTCAAGTTAGCGATATCAATTTTCTGGTTTTTCCATACCCGTTTTCCAATTGTTACGGTTGCACTATCGGCGCGAGCCCTTAGCGGTATAGAAGAAAACACTCCCTTAAAGTCATATCGGTTTCTCAAAAAACGACGTATATTGACCCCAAAGAGATCAGCAGCTGACCAATTAGCAATTGTCTGTGCGGCACCAAGGTCAAGTAATGCATCCATATTTTTATTTTGAACTTTTACCTGAATTATTGGCAATCCGTATTCGATAATACCAAGATCATCGAATACGATCGGCACTGAAACATACTGGTTTACCGATGGACGATATCCGCTATTAGCAAAGACAATACGCTGTTCTTCAACGTTGACGTACATTGCGTATTGAGAAAGAAAATCGAGTCCCAGAATTCCTTTTGGCAAAGGACCTTTAGTAACAATCGGGTCAGGCAATGAGAATGATCGCACATCATAAAGTTCAAGAGACCCAACACCTAACATGCGCAATGGTAGGATCGGTCGACGTTCATTGATGACGGCACCATGAACAAATGTGGTTTCACCCGCGATAAATTTTATATCCAATTGTCTACGCAGATTTTCATATATGAGTGTTCTGCTTGCTGCTGAGTCAATAATAAATTTAAATGGTCCCTTACCATTGATTTGGACGTCAATTAACATCCTACCTAATTCATCCAGCGTATATGGCATGATTTGTAATACATCTTTGGCGGGCGCAGCATCAACAAACTCCTCTTCTGGAACAGCTGCACACCCCGTGAACAATACAACCCAGCAGCACAATGCAAGGCAAACACCATTTCTTGGGAAAAGTCGTTGTATCTTTGAGACAAACACACGCATCATAATCTTCCTTAATAAGATATGATTGATTTCTCGCATTAACCCTATCATCAAATCTAAACATTATTTTAAGAGTACCACAAATCACAATGCCCAGAAAAACATCCCATAAAGGGAAGAATCCAAACCGAGGCTCGCACTCCAAAGCGAGCAATCAGGTCCGGGAAATACCTCCAGTCTTGCCGGTAGAGGTTGTGAATGTTGATGAAGATGGCAATCTGATTTGCTCAGCAAGCAAGCCTGCAAAGGGGCCCCAAAATGAAACAAAGATTTTTATAACTGCTGAAGTCGCCGCTAAATCAAGACCACTTCCAGGTGTGGGCAGCAGATTACTGATCCGTGTTCAAAAAAATGGCGATGGTGAGTATGAAGGCAACATCATCCGGCAAATCAACCATGAACGCGAACGTATTCTCGCTGTTTTTCAGGAAAAACGGGGAGCTTTTATAGCCTCACCCGTTGAGCGCGGCAAAAAAGATAATTATCTCATTCATAAAGGCGATAGCAATAATGCCAAAGAAGGTGACCTAGTCTGGGTTGAGCCCAAAAACACCAGACGCCATGAAATGCGCAAAGCGCGCGTTATGAGCATCGCTGGCAATATGAATGAACCGGGTGCTTACTCATTAATTGCTTTGGCAGGTCATAATATTCGCATCGAATTTCCAACGGCAGTTATCAAGGAGGCAGAAGATACAAAACTGCCTACCATGCGAGGCCGCACTGATTTGCGCAACACTGGCCTATTAACTATCGATCCAGGTGATGCAAAAGATCATGACGATGCCGTTTGTGCGGTCGAGGACGATGATCCTGATAATGAAGGTGGTTACCGTGTCTGGGTTGCGATCGCAGATGTTAGCTGGTTTGTTCGTCCGGGTACAGCTCTTGACGAAGAGGCCATCAAACGTGCGAACTCGGTTTATTTACCTGATCGGGTTGTCCCTATGTTACCTGAAGAGCTGTCCAACAACCTTTGCTCCCTAAGAGACAAAGAAGATCGCCCTTGTTTGGCTGTTGAAATGATCCTTAACAGCGATGGTTTTATGAAATCCCATCAGTTCGTCAGAGGCATGATGCGTTCAGCAGCAAAGCTTTCCTATGAAGAGGCCCAGGAAATCATCAGAGGTAGTGATGGTCCCTCTGAATCAGTGAAAAACAATGTCAAAACACTGTATGCTGCCTATAAGTGCCGTCTGAAAGAACGTCGCAAACGTGCCCCTCTTGATCTTGAACTTAGTGAACGAAAAATCGTTCTTGGTGATGATGGCTTAGTCGAAAAAATCATACTGCGAGATCGCTTTGATGCTCATAAATTAATCGAAGAGTTTATGATCCTCGCTAATGTTGCCGCCGCTGAGACCTTGGAACGCTCACGCACCCCATTAATTTACCGGGTCCATGATACACCCGATCAAGAGAAGTTGCAGTCAATTCGCACATACCTTCAAACACTAGATTATTCACTTGTTAAAGGTAAATCAATTCGCCCTTCTCATTTCAATCAAATATTGAAGATTGCCGAGAAGAGAGACGAAAAAGAAATGATTTCCGAAGTTATTTTAAGAACACAACGGCAAGCTATTTATTCGACAGATAATTTGGGGCATTTCGGGCTAAACCTCTCTCGCTATGCGCATTTTACATCACCCATTAGACGGTATGCAGATCTAACAGTGCACAGAGCCTTGATTAAAGCCTGCAACCTGGGGGCTGGTGGACAAACAAAGTCAGAAGCTGACCGTCTTGGTGAAATTTCCGAAGAAATTAGCACCCTGGAACGACGAGCAATGCTAGCTGAACGCGAGACTAATGATCGTTATCTTTCCGATTATCTGAGCGGTGAAATCGGGACTACCTTTGCCGCTCGCATTCGCGGCGTTACCCGGTTTGGACTTTTTGTAATGCTAGAGGAAACGGGCGCTGACGGATTCATTCCAATGCGTTCACTCCCCGGACGCGGCTGGTACCATGAGGAAACACTCAATCGACTCGTAGATGGTCGATCAGGACAATATTATCAATTAGGACATTCCGTTAAAGTACGACTTAAAGAAGCCGCCCCCGTTGAAGGGGGGCTTGTCTTTGAGATACTCTCAAAGCCACAGCGTGATACAAAAAAACCGATCGATCGTCACACAAGGCCAGCAAAAAACAATAAATCTACAAAAAAAAACAAAACCAGGAAAACGGGGCGGCAAAAAAAATACAAATAAGCTATGCCAAATACCATGCAACAAACTAGCTAAGGTTAAGGGACTAAAATGCGCATCGAAGCAATCACCATCGGAACCACACCTCCAGATGATATCAACGTTATTATTGAAGTACCTGTAGGCGGCCAACCTATTAAATATGAAATGGATAAGGACGCCGGTACACTTGTTGTCGATCGCTTCCTTTATACCCCAATGTCATATCCTGGCAATTATGGTTTTGTTCCTCACACACTCTCCGATGATGGAGATCCGATTGATGTGTTGGTGTGCAACTCAAGACCACTCATGCCAGGATGTGTGATTAACGTTCGTCCCATTGGCGTAATGATGATGGAGGATAATTCAGGGCTAGATGAAAAGATAATCGCAGTCCCCTCGCCGCATCTTTCCAGGCGCTTTGATACAATAGAAAATTACGACGATTTACCCGAGATTACACTGCAGCAGATCGCCCATTTCTTTGAACATTATAAAGACCTGGAGCCCGGCAAGTGGGTAAAACTTGGCGGCTGGCAGGGCCGCGATATGGCTAAGAAATTGATAAAGGAAGCAATAGACAGAGCAAAACCTTAAGCTGTCGTTCTACCTTTTTTCTTATCAACAACCGCCACCTCTGGGACAGCGCTAATGGTGAACTGCGTTTCAAACTGACCACGCGATTTTTCGGAAAGTCGAACTCTGATTGCTATTTGCTCACCCTCAACATCTTCACTCAGAATATCGCCATGAGCGTGCAAATATGCCCTTGCTGCCCCATCCTTTAATGGGAATGTGCACACATAGAGTTCGCGATCTGCAGTCAAAAACTCATCAACAAGGTCAAAAAGTTCGTTTAGCCCTTCTCCTGTGACAGCAGAAATAGACGACCTAACTGGGTCATCAGCTGTAGCTTCTGCAATATCGTGTGTCAGGCGAGAAGATTCTTTTATAGCCTGTTGGTCTTCGGGATTGAGAAGGTCAATTTTATTTAGAGCTTCCACGACAGGCGTACTATTAATATCAATCCGGTCTTCCAATCCTGTATCTACCCCAAGATCTGCGAGAACGGCCAACACATCATGGCGCTGTGCATTCGTGTCCGGGTGAGAAATATCGCGAACATGGATAATCACATCAGCTTCCAGAACTTCTTCCAACGTTGCCCTGAAAGCTGCAACCAATTGAGTTGGTAGATCCGAGATAAAGCCAACCGTGTCGGAGAAAATAACTTCCTGCCCGGATGGTAACGACACCATGCGCATGGTCGGATCAAGTGTTGCGAATAGGAGATCTTGCGCCTGAACACTTGCCTTAGTCAGACTATTAAATAATGTCGACTTACCAGCGTTAGTATAGCCCACAAGAGCTATCACAGGTTGCGGAGCCCTTTTGCGCTTTTCACGCTGAAGCGTTCGCGTCCGTTTGACTTCCTCAAGTTTTTTTTGAAGGCGAACAATTTTTTCAGCAAGAACACGACGATCTGATTCAATCTGACGCTCTCCAGGCCCGCCAAGAAACCCGGCGCCGCCTCGTTGGCGCTCCAAGTGGGTCCAGGATCTAACTAAACGTGAGCGTTGATACGTTAAATGTGCAAGTTCAACCTGTAAGCGCCCTTCTGCTGTACGAGCTCGCTCACCAAAGATTTCAAGTATCAATGCTGTGCGATCAAGCACTTTAATGTTGAGAGCATTTTCAAGATTACGATGTTGAACCGGACTGAGACTTCCATCTATAATAACAAGCTCCGGGCGCTCATCATAATCATCTATAACCTGCTTCATTTCCTTCAACTTACCTGTTCCAAACAATGTGGCAGGTCGCGGTTTATTGATCGTAACGACTTCACTGCTGACAATATTCAGCTGGATAGCAAGGGCGAGCCCGACCGCCTCTTCAAGAGCACTTTCGGGGCTGCGATGAATACTTGCCTGCTCACTGGAAGAAAGTGATGTTGTTGTCGCCGATTTTTTTCTTGCATGAAACGGAAGGACAGGATGATAAATAAGAGCGGATTGCATAATATGCACCTATAATATTTTGAGTAGAAAAGAGGATCAAACAAGCTATCTCTTTGCACTGTATATAAACCGCTGCCTGCTATCATTGATGCATACAAAACACGATAAAATACCCAAAATAGATAAGGAATATTTTGGAGAAAAAGAGAAATTGAAAAATCATGTAAGAATATGAATTGAGGGGGAAGAAAACACCTGGTTAGGTTTTTAGTAACCCCACACATCCTTTATGAAAGAGCTCTATTCATCATCTTGCTGTTCCCCATCCCATAAATTAATCGGTTGCGCTGGCATTACGGTAGATATTGCATGCTTGTATACCAATTGTGCATGACCATCCCGGCGTAATAGAACACAAAAATTGTCAAACCAGCTCACTATTCCTTGTAGCTTGACGCCATTGACCAGAAATACCGTCACCGGGATTTTTTCTTTGCGTACATGGTTGAGAAAAACGTCTTGAAGATTTTGTTTTTTATCGCTCATTTGTCGAGTCTTTAGCCTTAACTTGCGCCTGCGGGTCCCCCTCGCGAGCCATAGGATTACGATATACAGTTATATTTTGCATTGCAAAATATATTTTAAGCTGTTTCTCTATCGTTTGTCCGGATTTTCACTCAAAAAACACTTCTGCGTTCAAGATCGCCAAAAGGCGCGATTAAATAGCGCAAGAGCAGCAACGGCCTCTACCCGACCCAATATCATAGCAACTACCATTAGCCACCTGCTGATAACATCAAATCCTGCATATTCAGCGATATTGCCAGTGGAAACTTCCAGTAATGGGCCTGCGTTACCGAGTGCAGCAGCAGCAGCTGTCGCCGCCAACTCAAAACCATGACCAAGAAACGTAAGAGATAAAATCATGATCGCCAAAAACAAGGTGAAAACCAAAAAATGCATCCAGACACCCAATTCGTTCGCTATACGCGATGTACCATGCACTGCGTTCGGCGAGACCAGTCGACGGATTTCTTCTCGGGCGCGGCGCATGATCACCAGCCAGCGCTGTATCTTGAAACCGCCAGCCGTAGAGACAGCTGCTCCGCCAATAAGAACAGTAATTATAGCCACCGTAACTGGAGGGGCTTCCCCTAGAATAATACCGTTTGTAGAAAGAAGAGAGGCTGCATTGAATAGCTGTGCTGGAATTAGATCCACATCGCCAGCACCGGCTAGCACCCAAAATAGTAAACCAACAAGAAAAATCATGATGATATAGACTTCAGTTTCAACATCCTGCATCTTATTCCATAAACCACGCATAGCATAGCTGATCAAAATAAAGTTCATGCCGGAAAACATAATAAACGGAAGTAATAATGATCCGAGTAGTGGGTTAAACCCATTTAATCCATCTTCATGGGGGATAATGCCCCCAGAACTCTGGATTGATAACGACATGATTAATGCGTGAAAGCTGTCTGTACCTGCTATCGTTAATGTCAAAAAACAAGCCAGAGTCAACAATAGGTAAACTCCGAGGAATGAGACCAAGGCATTTTTAAGAGATCGCAAGTATGAATCCGTTTCACCACGAGAAAATGGAACTTGCAAAGTCTCAAGTCCATAGAAGGCAGGCCGCACAATAACAGATGCCGCAAATGCAATTGAAATTAATCCACCTGCCCATTGTAAAAGCGCTCGCCATAATAACCCCGGTGGATCATTCAATATCTCGCTTATCGAAAGCCACGCACCAGTAGTGGTAAGAGAAGACACTGCCTCAAAATATGCATTGGATGGGCTATCGCCCAAAAGAATGAATGGTACTGCTGCAAAAATTGGCGCAATCACCCACCATAATACGACAAGTAGGACCCCCCCCCTAAAATCTGTGGGGGGGCGTTTATTACCGCTAGATAAAAATAACCCTGCCCCAGCAATAAGTGTAATAATGGCACTGAATATCCAGGCACTTGCCTCGGTATCAATTACCAATGCACACACCAACGGTACCAACATACCTAAACCAAGGAAGATCAATCCCGCCCCTAAAGCGCGAACTATGCTGGGAAAACCCATGCTCTATTCCTGACTAGATGCATTAAAAATATTCAACACTGACACGGAACATTTGTTCAACATCGCGCACATGTTCGCGTAACGCCATAAGCACTACCCGATCTCCAGAAGTGATAACAAAATCACCATTTGGCATGTGCACGTCATTGTCTCGGTATACAGCCCCAACAATCACCCCAGACGGTAAACTGGCATCTTTGAGTGGCTTATTTACAAGAGGTGATGTTTCGAGCGCAACAGCATCAATAATTTCAGCCATCCCATCAAATAATGAATATACTCCTTTAATTCGCCCACGTCTTATGTGCTGCAAAATAGTCGAAATTGTTGTCGCTCGCGGATCAAGATAACGATCAATTCCAACCGCTTCACTAACTGCTGTATAATCTTGATCATTCACCAGTGTTAGCGCACGCCTTGCGCCTTCCTTTTTGGCAACCACAGAGGCCAATATATTGACTTGGTCATTATCAGTCACAGCAATCACAGTTTCTGTATCACGTACCCCAGCCTCTTGCAAAAGCGTACGGTCGAGCCCATCACCTTGCAAAACAATCGTCCTTTCAAGACGTTCTGCAACCAGTTCTGCACGCTTCGTGTCTTGTTCAATTAAACGCACTTTCATTGATTTCAGGCTCTCTAGCCCACGGGCGACATTGAGTCCAATGTTCCCTCCCCCGATAATAATCACACGACGCGCCCGACTAAGAGCAACACCCATAATGTCCAATGCACGAGGAACATTCTCACGCTTACTGACAAAAATGATCTGATCGCCAGCCTCCAACTGATCATCAAAATGAGCGCACCAAAGTTTATCACCGCGTTTAACGCCGACAATAGTTACTCTTAAGTCAGGAAATAAATCATAAAGTTGCGAGATGGGCGTATCCACTATTGGACAATCTTCTGGTAACTTTACCCCCACGCCCCAAACTTGCCCATCGATAAATGATGAAACATCAAATGCACCAGGCGTTAGCATACGTTGCATAATCGCCTCACTTACCGCTAACTCTGGAGAGATGATGACATCAATGGGCAAGTGCGCACGGCTAAACAAATCCGAATATTTTGGATCCAGATAGCCTTGCGCGCGGATACGAGCAATTTTAGTAGGAACATTGAAAAGCGTATGCGCGATCTGGCATGCGACCATATTGATTTCATCAGAATGGGTCACGGTGATAATCATATCCGCTTCACGAGCGCCGGCTTCTGCAAGAATATCTGGATAAGATCCATTTCCAACAACCCCCCGCACGTCTAGACGCTCACTAATTTCGCGAATCAATTTTCTCGAACGGTCAATGACAACAACATCGTTGCCTTCGCGAGACAAACGCCTTGCTATACCATATCCAACACGTCCTGCACCGCAGACGATTACTCTCATGTTGGTAATCCTTTATGAAGCATGCTCTGTTTGAATCTTAGCCGTTTTATAATTGAGCCATAGAGGACCTAGGGCCCGATAAATACCAGGGTACTACTAATAAATGGTAGAAGCCCCAATCACATCATGATCTTCGGGTTTAGTTTGTACGTTTTGAGTAGGTTGATTATTCACCCCCAAAGCCTTTAGCTTTCGATGCAGAGCGGAACGTTCCATACCGATAAATGCAGCCGTACGCGAAATATTGCCACCAAAACGACTAATCTGGGTCATTAGATATTCTCTTTCGAATTTTTCACGCGCTTCACGTAACGGCATCGCTATGATCTGCTCTATAGCCTCGCCGGACGATACAGAAAAACCGGTATCAGTAACTTCAGACGGTAGCTCCTCACATCCAAGTTGGTCGATATTATCACGTGGCGCGAGAATTAATGTCCGTTCGATAACGTTTCGTAACTGACGGACATTTCCCGGCCATTTATATGTCTGTAACGCGGCAATAGCATCTTGAGTAAATCCACGTGATGGGAGCCCATGACTACGAGATAACCTGTCAATAAAATATGATACGAGTTCTGGAATATCTTCACGATGCTCACTTAGAGGGGGCGTATCGATTGCCACTACATTCAGGCGATGAAACAAATCCTCGCGAAAACGTCCCTCCTCAGCATCTGAAAGTAAATTACGCGATGTTGTAGAGACAATCCGTACATCAACTTCCACAGGGCGGCTGCCACCAATTCGCTTAAAACGTTGATCTACCAGAACACGCAAAATCTTACTCTGGGTCTCAAGAGGCATATCTCCCACCTCATCAAACATAAGAGTGCCACTATGGGCTTTTTCCATCAATCCGATTGATTTAACAGAACCATCGGCATTCTCCACGCCAAACAACTCTTCTTCCATACGATCAGGCGCAATTAAAGCAGCACTGGCAAGAACAAATGGTTGGCTAGAGCGGCCAGAATGCTTATGCAACAAACGAGCGATCATCTCTTTGCCAGAACCAGGGGGACCAGCAATGAGCACACGTGAACGCGAGTCAGCCACGCGTTCAATAACATTCCGTAATGACCCCATAATTGAGGATTGTCCAACGATGCCCCAATCGGGCATTCTGCCTTTCAGTTCACTATTCTCTCGGCGTAATCTTGCCGCCTCTAAAGCTCGGTTAACAGCCAGGACCAGACGATCTGCATTGAAAGGTTTTTCTACAAAATCGTAAGCCCCTTTCTTAATTGCAGCAACTGCAGTTTCAATTGTACCATGACCTGAAATAACAATAACTGGCATATCAGGATGTACTTTTTTGACTTCTTCCAATATCTCGATGCCATCCATTTTTGAATTCTGGAGCCATACATCAAGGATCATGAGCGTCGGCACGCGTTCACCAAGAGCCGCGAAAACTGCATCAGAATTCGCCGCCATTCGCGGTGAGAAACCTTCATCTTCCAATATACCGGAAACCAATTCCCGAATATCTTCCTCGTCATCGACAATCAGAATATCTATCGACATGATTTCACACCTTCAAGCTTACTGTTATTTTTACTATATAACTCATTAAATTCTTCACCTCACTCTGCCGCCGTTACTCTTGTTAAAGCATTCGGCTCTCGCGGGTCATTCGTAGCTGCCATCGATCCTGAGGAAAGAGGAAGTGTAATCGTAACCCGCGCACCTGATGATCCCAATCTGGTATCATCCTCAAAGCCAAGAGACCCACCATGCTCCTCTGCAACCTTCTTAACGATTGCAAGACCAAGGCCAGTTCCTTTCTCACGGGTCGTCATATAGGGTTCAGCCATACGATGACGTTCTGCCTTTGGCAGCCCAATACCATTATCAATGATCTCAACAACAGCATTTTCCCTTGTATCAATATGAATGCACACCAATACCTTGCCCGGCACACTAGCTTCTTTTCCTGCATTATCATCGTTATAATTTTCTTCAGATAAACGGGCCGAAACGGACTCAGCTGCATTCTTAATCAAATTTGTCATTGCCTGAACGATAAGTCGCCCATCGCAATTTACGGTTACGGCTTCGGAAGGGGCGTCGGTTTCGAAAATGATCTCAGGATACGTTACCCGTTGTGGGAAAACCGCTGATTTAACCAATTCTCGCACATCCTCCCGGTCAATGACCGGTTTGGGCATCCGTGCGAATGAAGAAAACTCATCAACCATACGTCCAATATCATTTACCTGTCGGATAATCGTATCAGTACATTTATCAAAAACTTCTGGCGTAGATTTAACCTCATTAAGATATTTTCTTCGCAACCTTTCTGCGGAAAGTTGAATTGGGGTCAATGGATTCTTAATCTCGTGCGCGATACGACGGGCAACATCGCCCCATGCAGCATTACGCTGCGCTGAAATCAGTTGTGTTATATCATCAAAAGTGACAACAAAACTTCGTTCTCCCTCACCCTCATCACGTACAATTCTTACATTAAATGTCTGTGTACGGCCATTTCGGATAAAATCAACCTGCCCACCAACAGCTTTTTCATTCGCAATGATAGCATCCTCAAACAAAGGTTCGATCTCGGGAACTAACTGAGCCAATGCTCTACCCGTAATACGGTTAGCTTCCATACCCAGAAGATCAGCCGCAGAGCGATTAGCGATCGTAACCCTGCCGTCGGTACCAATACCTAACACGCCAGCCGAAACACCTGACAGTACGGCTTCAGTAAACCGTCGGCGTTTATCAAACTGACGGTTAGTATCAATCAGATCATTACGCTGGGTTTGCAACTGACCGGTCATCCGGTTCATGGAACGGGCCAGTTCACCGACCTCACCGTCATTTTTAAAAACTGAAACACGCGCAGCGAGGTCACCACCGGAAACACGATCAGCCATTCCTACCAATCGACCAATGGGACTAACGATTTGCGTTGCAGCCCCAAGTGCCAACCAAATCGCACCAAAAAGTATGGTTGCACCTAGAATAACATAGCCAACCACAAAGACACGCTCTAAACGACGGCGCCCCTGAACAGATTCACGCCAGTCAACCGCCATCAACCGAACCTGCTTCATGCGTTGAGCCATCGCCGGTGGTATCGGTTTATACACAACCAAATAACCACCATTATAATCGGGAAGCTTTAAGACCCCTCTCCATCGATCAAGCTGATCAAGGTTATTAGCTCCGAAACGATATGCACGGCGCCTGATTGGGCTATCTGAAGCATCTTCATTGTATGCAATATCGATGCTATCAAAAACTGTTTTCTTGGGTAAGATATAAGTACCTTCTTGCAATTCAACGCGCGCCAACAGCTTATGATCCCCACCCATCAGATATATTGCATCAAATGAACGTGCACGCGCCTGGATCTCAAGGTATTGTCGAAAATTAATTGGTGTGCGTTCTAACCCAAGATTTTGAACTTCACTACGATGAATATCAGACGCGGATCTTAGCATTTCTTCCAGAACAACCTGACTATTGGCCTCCACCAATTCATTAGCGATATCGCGTGCTATTTGATGAAAATTTTCAATACGACCACCAAAAACATCATTCAAACTTGATCGCAAAATCATAAATGTAAAAAGAAATGCGATTACTGCTGGAATTACAGCAACCAAGGAGAATAATCGCACCAATTG
>CAZGVP010000053.1:0-12245 GCA_964529135.1 uncultured Caulobacterales bacterium
TCATATAAACATATCTTTATATGTATTGCAATTCCATTAATAGGGTGTGTATCCCCTCAGATGCATTAACGCGTAGCAAACTCATATGTCTAAATTCTTGAACTATCGCGTTCACAAAAGCGCCATGACGGTTCCCAATCTGTACTGCTTGTGATGTAACTGTCTTTACGGGCCAGAGAAGTAGTCTTAAAATGCGTCTCTCTGGGGTCTAACACCGTGAGTTTCAGCGCGCTTTGCTTTTTGTTTTAGGGGACAGATATTGTCTATTCGTACATCTATCTATTCTCTCACCGTAGCCCTGGCGCTCGCTAGCACTGTAACAAACACAGCCCATGCCTGGCCATCAACTGTGGTGAACACATCCGAGGCAAAAGCCGTCATTAACGTAACAACACTTTCTACTGATTACCTTCCATACGCTGACACAGCACTGACCACAGACACCACACCGGTTAGCATGCTGGCGACAACGCCGACAGACGCCATCCTGACAAATTCCGTGTTTGGCCTGGCCATCACACAAGGCGCTGGCCCCTCTCACCGCACCATTGCCCCCGACCCATGGGAGGGGTTCAACAGGTTCACATTTGGCCTCAACGACAAAAGTGACAAGCTCGTGTTTAAACCCCTGGCTCGTGGGTACCGCGCCATCACCACCAAGAAAATGCGCAAAGCCATGCGGAATTTCCTTACCAATATCGCAACACCAACAACTCTGGTGAACGATATTTTACAAGGTAAACTAAAGCGCGCTGCGCAAACTGGCGGTCGATTTGTGATTAATTCGGCCATTGGTTTTGGCGGCGTTGCGGACCCGGCAAAACATCTCGGCATCCCCGGACACACAGAAGATTTTGGTCAAACACTCGCGGTCTGGGGTATACCTTCGGGTCCTTATGTGGTGTTGCCATTTTTTGGGCCCAGTACAATACGCGATAGTTTGGGCCTTGCTGTTGATAGGCTGGCGTTCAGTCCGCTTAACTATATCCAGACCGGCGCCGCCCAGAAAGCGCGTCTATCGCGCACTGGCGCAACACTTGTTTCCCTGCGCGAACCGCTTTTGGAAACGCTCGACGATATTGAAAACAATTCACTGGATTATTACTCCTCATTTCGCAGCTTCTACTTACAGGCACGTCGTCGTGAAATTCTGGACGGAAAGAATGCACTGGAAGATCTGCCAGATATTGGCGATGGTTTTGACGATTTTGATGAATTTGACGAGTTTGATGAGTTAGACGCGCCTGAATCCTCCGCAGCACAAACCGACACCAATCGCTGAAAAAGAGAAAACTGCAAGGGTTTGTCGCGATTCACCACAAAATCTGCGTCATTGTCATGCCACACTTATAAGCTAGCGTTTGCAAAAGTTGCGTAAAGGTAGAGAGACGAACAACAAGGCCAAAGACGAATATGATGACACGAACAACAAGCAGACGATATTTTTGCCGGAACACCATACTCGCGGGAGTTGGGGCATTAGCACTAAGCACCCTGACCACATCAGCAGCATTCGCCAATGATGAAGCAGAATCCATCATGACAACCGTGTTGACCAGAGCCAATAGCGTCATGGCCCAAAGCTCGCTCGATGCCCGGCTGAAAGGCATCGATGAATTGGTTAGTGAATTTGGAGATCTACGCCGTACCGGACGCTTTACCCTTGGCCAATATGCACGCCGAATAAGCCCGGAACAGGCACAAGAATTTTACCCCCTATTTCACAAATACGCCACGGCAATCTATCAGGATATTCTGAGTGATTTCTCTGGTGAAGTGCTCGCCGTTACCGGGTCGATAGAACGCTCAACTCGTGACATTATCGTCAACTCAAAGATTGCCAATGCCAAACCTGGCGACCCGTTCGCAAACACCAATGTACAATGGCGTCTCTACCGAACACCACAAGGGTTAAAGATTGTGGATGCAGGAGCCGATAATATCTGGTTAGCTATCGAGCAACGCAGCCAGTTCACCGCCATCATCGCCAATAATGGTGGTGGCACAAAAGGCATTGACGCACTAATTAATCAGCTCAAAGAGCGTGTTGGCGAATAACTGCCTATCGGATTTACATCCGATTAAACCAGCAACACAATCAAAAAATTCTGGCCTATAAAAAAAGCCTCCGGCCGAAACCGGAGGCTCTATATATTAATGATAAGCGCTTACTTTAGAGGCGAATATTCACGCCTGCAAAGAAGTAACGCCCAAGGGGGCTGACTGGTACTGCTACGTTTGTAATAAACGGATTGCGATCCGTAATATTATTAACACCACCATAAACCTGGACCTGATCATTGATTTCATAACTTGCATTGAAATCATGAATAAATACAGCGTCGGCAATACCAGCTGGGCCGAAGATTGTATCAACAGTTTCAATTTCCACCGGTGCTAAACCTTGCCTATCTTGGTATTGTGTTTGCCATTGCAAACGCAAAGGACCCCGACTGTAAGAAAGGAAAGCATTACCAGAAAACTCAGGGCGTCCAATTTCACCCAGTTCCGGGTCAATAGCAGTTGGATCGCCTGGATCAAAGAATTGGTTCAACCGCTCAAACCATGATCCATTCACTGTGATGTTAAAGTTGTTTTCCTCTAAGGAGAAATTATAGCTCAACTGACCATCAATACCGCGTGCATCCAAGCTCGCAAAGTTAACTTCTGATTGTCGCAGGAAGTTAAAGCCAAGAAATTGCGGAGACGTCGTATCCCGATTCCTTGAAAACAACCCACAGAACTGATTCGGGAAATTCGCTGAATCGTAACAATTATCAACAATATCTTGAGCACCCACGGACGCAATAGCATCTGTGATTTGGATTGACCAATAGTCTACTGTAAACGACAATCCCTCTAGGTAGCGTGGTTGTATGATCGCACCTACCGAGAAAGTCTGTGCACGCTCTTCCTGAAGATCAGGATTACCGGACGTTTCACCAACAAAGCGAGCAGATAACGGATCCTGAAATCCGGCCGGAATGCCATCCGCAAGACAGTTAGCTGCACGATTTGCCGCATTGGGATCACCAGCGGCAGCCAGAGCATCGATTTCCGTTTGAGCACATGGATCAACAGGTCGGAAAAATGCACCTTGCGCAGGGCTAAACAACTCGGTGATGTTAGGCGCGCGAATTGGTTCAGCATAGGATGCACGGAATTTGATATCATCAATCGGTGCCCAAGTACCTGATACACCCCAGCTTAGCGTAGAGCCAACTGTTGAATAATCAGCAAAACGAACTCCACCGGAAACCGTCAATTCTTCAAAGAATGGTCGATCAACGAGAATTGGCAGTGATGCTTCGCCAAAAACTTCCCAAACAGTAAAATTACCACCTTCATTGTTGATAATCGAAGCCGGGTCAAACACGAGCGAGTTTTGCGCATTATCAATGTCGCGTAAAAGCTGGCCTTGTGTTGCATCGGGCGTCGTTACTGGAATCACACCGCGAACCAATGGATCAAATACAGATGTACTTTTTTCATCTCGATATTCAAATCCACCAGCAATCCCGATCGACCCACCTGGCAATGTTGCAAGGGCATCAAGATGCCCAACGAAAGTTCCATTGATTACAAATTGCTCAAGTGTGAACTCATTTACGACTGTTGCAGTAATAAAGTCGATTGCCTCCTGAGATTGATCCGCGAATCCTCCAAACAGATTATATGGCTGACATTGACCATCACCCGGATTAAATGAGAAAAAGCCAGGATCTCCTGCAGGAATACCAAACGGTGTCGTTGGAGGTGCCGTTGGATCAACATCTGATCGACAAATAATATTACCGCTACCATTTGGATCTTGTATTGCATCGATAGCAGCAAAGAAACGGTCTGTGATGACTCGATTATTATCAATCACCTCTGTTTCAAACTGCCCCCAATTAAAGGTCAGATCATACTTAAACCCATTATCAGCCTCTATTTCAAACCCTGACACAAATCGGTATGTCCGACGATTAGTCTGATCAATATTTGGCCCAAGGTCAGTCGGATCCCGTGTGACCACCAAGCCACCTCTTTCAGCTGACAGATCTGCCAATTGCGCCGGGGTGAATGCATTATCAGGCGCTGCCGTCAAAAGATCATAGAATGTATTTAACGGGCCACCAGTGAATGAAGTCACATCAGCGATTTTACCTTCAAAAAACCAGGTAAGATTATCCGCCAGTTCATAGTTTAATAGCAAGTTGCCAACAACTGTCTCTAGATCAGGTGTCAGGAAATTTTCATCGAAGTTGTTGGGGATGCCATCACCACCGAATTGATTAAACGCACCAGAGACGATTGAACCATCCTGGTAAGGACGAACAGTGCCATCACCGTTCGATACCCAGCAACCACCAAAGGCGTTCGCAGAGTTCTGTCCCACTGTAGATTCTTGACAGTCCGCAATGCCATTTCCATCGACATCAAGTGTTGGAAGCGCAAAATCAGGCGCGAAGTTCAACACGTCAGCTGGTGCAATCACACCAAAATTCGATGAAATCGAAAACCGCGGATCAGTTCTAATCAGGCGAGTAGGGTCTCCAGGTCCTGCGTTGGGGTTTGGCAAGTCATCAGCAATACCATTGTTGCGGGAGAAATCCCTGTCACCAAAGAAGATATTCTCGCGCTGAGAATAATCCAAGGAAACAGCAACATTCAGACGTTCATCGAAGAAATTCTTACCTGCAACGGCAGAGATACCATAACGCTCTCCATCTCCTTGGCCTGATATCCCACCATTGAGGTTTAAATCTAAGCCTTCAAAATCCCGCTTTAGGATGAAGTTAACAACACCAGTCACAGCGTCAGCACCATACACTTGCGAGGCCCCGCCCGTTAACACATCCACACGTTCGATTAGCGCAGATGGGATTGTACTGATATCAACGATGTTTGTTCCAGCCACACCCGAAACATGGCGCTGTCCATTGACCAACACCAGCGTCCTTTCAGTGCCAAGACTACGCAAGTTTAGTGTCGCTTGCCCGTTACCTTGCTCGGCCGTTGTTGAATTTAACAATGCTGGGATATCATTAATAACTTCTGCGATATCCTGCTCACCCGAAAATTGTAGAGCTTCTGAGCCCAAAGATTGAACTGGCAAAGGCTCTGTGAGATTTGGATTTCGTGCAATGCGCGAACCTGTTACAACAATTTCATCCGCATCATCGCTATCATTAGCATCCTGCGCATATGCGCTAACAGTTGATAGTGCAGCAGCGGACGCGCTGCCAATAAGTGTCGCGAACAGCAATTTTTTGTTTATGGTTTTCATCGTACCAATTCCCTCTACGATTAAAAAATTATAAGATCCTTTATCACAAGTAATTGTGATAAATTATTACTTTCCACCGTCGCGAGTTTGACCCGTCTTCGCAAGCGCAAAACCTCATAGAAATGACACAGTTGGTGTTTTGTTGCTAAAATACAACTTCAAGAGCATAGCCACCCCGCAGCGAAGCTGTCTTGCTCGTTTGTTCTCGTTTGTTGCTATTTCATTATTAATTCAACTGCATTTCCACACCAATACTAAACAGCTGAAAATGAAGGTATTTAATGATGGATATTATCACCAATCCATATTGTCAGCGCCAAACAATTTACACCGGGCCTTGTGACAATGGGGCAGGCTCAAGATTTATCGCATAGCGCATGCGCTCTTCCAGGTCTTCTGGCGGCAATGCCCCGGAGAATCCGTGCTTTTCAGCAACTATAAACGTTGGCACGCCGCGCACACCAGCATCTCGAAAGGCTTGTGCTTCCTGCTCGACAATAGTGTCGTCTTTGCCGCCTGCTAAATCCTGACGCACCAGATCTGTATCCATGCCGGCATCACCCGCAAGCTTCGCCAGCGTCTCATCATCACCAATGTTTGCACCCTCTAGCCAAAATGCAGAATATAAGCGGTCAGCAAGTGCTTCATGACGCCCTTCCAAATGTGCCCAGCGCATAACACGGTGCGCTTTCATTGTATTGGGAAGCCATTTTGGCGCAGTAGGATCAAACGGTGCGCCAACATTTTCAGCGGCCGCAATAAGATGCCCCATCATTTCAGCGCGTTTTTCATGGTCAGGAAATTTTCGATCATAGTGTGCCTGCCTGTCAGTCCCTTCAATGGCAATGCCAGGATTGAGCTCATATGGACGAAACCGGGTGATCACCTCAAAATCGGCAGATAGTTTTTTACGCGTTTTTTCCCAGCTTTTTAACCCAACAAAACACCATGGACATACAGGGTCCGTAACAATATCCACCAGAAGTCGTGGCTTGATCGCATTGTCGCTCATCATCCAAATCCTTTTAGACGCTCAACTGTGTCGGTAATTTCTGGATAATCTCGAGCAACTTCTTCGCCTAACACTTCTTCCAATGGCCGCAACTCTTCATGAAGTCGGTAAAGTTTCTTATAGGCACTCACTGCTCCGGGGCTTGCCGCTGCAATAGCACTGGCCCTTTTTGTCACCAGTGCATCCAGTGCCGCCAAGTCAGGGGCTGCCTCATTGGCAACACCCCAGATCGCAGCATCCTTGCCGGAGAAAGTCCTGGCCGTAAATGACAATTCGCGCGCGCGGCGCACTCCAATCGCACGCGCCAAATTCTGGCTCATCCCCCAAGTTGGCCGCAGCCCCCATTTCACATGGGTATCCCCAAATTTGGTATCATCCGTAGTCAGCATAAAATCACAATGCAACGCAAGTTCCAGTGCACCAGTAAAACAAGCGCCATGCACCCGAGCTATCACTGGCAATCGACTGGAGCGCAAAACCCCCGCAGCGCTTGCGGCAATATCATCAAAGACATCCCCTATACGCCCTGCTGCAGGTTTAATGCCCTGTAAAACTTTCAGATCAACGCCTGCCGAAAAAGCCCGGCCTGCGCCCGTCAAGACAAGTACACGCACATTATTGTCAGCATTTGCCGTTTCAACAGCCTCCACCAACTCATGGAGCAAATCAGGCGTAAACGCGTTTAAGGCATCAGGGCGATTAAAGGTGAGTGTACGGATCGCATCATTGGTATCAGTTAAGATCAGGGGCATTGGCCTGCTTTCATTATTATTGTAATTGCTGCACGAACCGCAAGATCAGCGATCAGAACCGACGCGATCAAATGTGAGGCTAAACATATCCATCACCCCTTCACGCATTAGGGAGATATCGGTCTGCATTTGCCCATTATCTGTAATGAAATAACGGATACGCTGAACAACGGCTTCCGGATCTTCATTGACAAAAGAAACATTATTTTCCTGTTGGCGCCCAAGATAAAGCGTGATCGGCTCTTCTTCGCCATCCCAGTTGGTATAATCCGCCTTGAAGTGTTTGAACCGCATGACCGGGCCTTTATCAGTGTCAGAGACCACAATATATTCCAACACCGCAAGCTCGCCATTGCGCACGCCGCGCGCCATAGCCGTAACAACACCGCCCGAAGGCGCACCCCACATTTCCTCGAATATGAGGCCATCATTATCACCGCGCCATTGACCTTCAAGAAAAGCAAGAGCAGCGAGGCCATTTGATTCCGCATCGTCTTGAGCCACAACAGGCATGCCACCCAAAACCAGTAAAGCCATGGCAACAAACCCGGTGATAAAGCTGGCTTTTATTTTATTGATCATTTCACGACCCATACTTTACTGAACATCCATAAGGTTTGGTTTGCGCTGGATCAGGTGTGTTACCAGCTTTTACCGCATCAATTGCCGCCAACGCATAATTTGTTGCACCATCAAGACTAGCAAGGTTTGCTGATGGTTTATCATCCATGGCACCATTATATTGTATGGTGCCTGCACCATTAATAACAAACATTTGCGGGGTCGTTTTCGCGCCATAAGCGCGCCCAATATCACCGCTCTCATCAAGGATAACATAATCCGGGGAGGCATTACGCGACACAGTTAGTGCATTGGCTTCACTGGCAGAGACATGACCCTGCTTTCCGGGAGCGGAAGAAATCACCGTAATCCAGACAATATCTTCATCCGCAGCAGCAACACTCTGGCTTGCCTGCATATTGCCACTATTATAATGCTTCTTCACATAGGGGCAGCCATCATTGGTCCATTCCAAAACAACCATCTTGCCATCAAACTGATCAAGCGAAATCATCTCGCCATTGCTTGCCAATCCAGAAAAAGCTGGCGCGTCATGACCAGATTCCGGTGATGTGTGCCTGGCATCTGCTGGTATTACTAATAATACTAACGCACTTACACCGCCTATCGCTGCCGTTAACATACCCATGCGCATCAAATCGCGTCTGGTTTTTTCCTGAGTGTTCATCATTAAAAATCCTTTTCAACAGCTGTACTTAATTACACACTAAACAAATCAGGCCTCGAATTAGCTGGTTAACTGGCCTATTTAACTAGCCTGCTGATCTCTATTTTTCACGCACAAATATTCGCCATCATTATTCAACAAAATTGACTGCTACTGTTTGCGACACAGCTTTAATCACGGCTTGCTCGGTCAGTGGCAGTTCAAGAATTTGCGGCTCTCCACCTGCCGGGTAATATACATAGAGCGGAACGCCGTTTCGGTCAAAAGCAGAGAGTGCTGCTGTGATTTTCTCATCACGCACTGTCCAGTCAGCAACCATCAACTGTGTGTTATTATTAACAAAAGCTTCTCCCACTGCATCTGATGAAAAGACAGTTAGCTTATTGAACTGGCAAGTTACACACCAGGCCGCTGTGAAGTCCACAAACACATCCTGACCACTTGCATTCAATTCGGCTATTTTAGCCTGATCAAACGCAATGGCTCCGGCAATACTGCCATGACTTGCTCCATCTTTGGTAACATTGGTTGTTGCCACCGGGGTGAGCCCTCTTGCGGGGATAATTGCACCTAGCACTAAAAGCATGGCCGCGCCGCGCACCATCCAGTCGCGTGTGCCGCCGCTTTTGCTCAACTCAAAAGCCCAGGCCGCCGCAGCCAATAACAAAGCGCCGATCAGCCCAACGGCCAGACCGGAGGGGCCGGTTTGCGCCGCCATCACCCAAAGGAAATAGGCTGCGGCCGCAAATACTGGGAAAGAAAGAAGTTGCTTGAATATATCCATCCACGCACCCGGTTTAGGCAACATCCGCCCCAACCCCGGCACCAAAGACAAGAGGAGGTACGGGAACGCCAATCCAAATGCCATCAGCATAAAGATCATCATACCCCAAAAAGGTGGTAATAAAACCGCCGCCCCCATGGGTGCACTAAGGAGCGGGCCAATACAAGGCGCTGCCACTAACACCGCAAGTGCACCAGTAAAGAAGGACCCCCAGCCGCCCTGCTTTGACGTCAGGCCCTGGCCCACACCTTGAACACTGGTGCCTACATGGAACACACCCGCAAGATTTAGCCCAACCAGTAACAACACATAAGAAGACAAAAGAACAATAAACGGGGATTGCAGATGAAAGCCCCAACCAAGGCGCTCACCCTGCGCGCGCAAAATCAATAACAACCCACCAATCGCCGCAAAGGTTGCCAACACCCCAATGGTATAAAGCCAGCCATGGCGCACAATCGTCGCGCGATCTTCCTGCGCACTGTTCATCAAGGAAGAGGCCTTAATAAACAGGATTGGAAAAACACAAGGCATAACATTGAGAATAATGCCGCCAAAAAATGCCATCACAAGCAATAGCGGTAGGCTGATCGCTTGTTGCCCGCCGCCAGCAAGGGCAGTATTTCCACCACCCGATAGGGTTTGCCCGCCAACCGGGGCAACAGCTTGTGGCAGGGTTGCAAAAACCTTGTCATCATTTCGACTAGCCGTCAGATCATATGCATGATGCTCACCAACTGCATCCACATAGGTCAGAACGCCGGCAAGAGTTTCTATGGTTGCTGCATCATATTCGAAGTCTGGTTTCAATGTCAGAACGGCTTTCCCATCCTTTACCATTACCGGCTGATCAGCCGCACTCACCACAACGCCCTCAGCTTCAGGGAAAAAGAAAACATCAGAGGGGTTTTCTTCGTTTAATTCCGCCTGCAGATAAAGTGCATCTTGTGCTGCACCAAATAGCGCATCACCTTGAAATGAACTTGGCAGAGCGGCGCGAGCATCTCTGAAGATAACATCTTTGTCAGATGGAATACCTAACTGTTCTAAATCAAGAGATTCAAACCCAAAGCTCTCTTCAAAAACCACGCCACTTTGTGAGAAAGTAGCCCCTTCAGGAATACACACATCCGCGCAAATGAGCCATTCAGCCTTCACGTCAAACTCAATCACTTCGCCTATTATGGCATCTTCGGGCACTGTTACAGGAATAAGAAAAATTGGGTCATGATGAAAGCCAAAATTGACCAAAGGCCCAACAGGAATGCGCTCTGGCCTTGGGTACTCAATTTCACCGACCTCAAATCCTTCAGGCAATGTCCACTCCATCACAAGCGGTAGACCGCTATCTCCCGGGTTTTTCCAGTAGACATGCCAGCCTTCGGCTAATTTTTGATGCAGCGCGAACCATGTTGTTTGCCCGGGTACAAATACTCCCTCAGAGATCAGTAAACTCTCTGCTTGACCCGTTTTCACTGGCTCAGGTTTCCTGATTTCTATCGTCCATTCGATACCTGGTAGATTGTTTGCCTCTTGCGCTCCGGCCTCTATCGAGCCAAGCAGAAAAACCCCAACGAAAATGCTCAACAGCAATATCCGCGTATTCGCGACCCATTGTGAAAATTCTGCACTCATCCGCATAAAGACTGACCTTTTTATGTCATCACGACTGTTCCATATGAAACAACCCCGTAGCACGGGTATAACCACCCAAGCACTAAATCCCCCGGAACTGGCCCTATAACTATAGCCAGGCCAGTAATTTAGTGAACAAAGCACTTACACACTACGCCACTATACCCCTACCCTACTACAGGAGGTGACAAGTTTTCTCTTTACAAAATTCCGTGAGGCAAGTGCAAAACCACGCCTACAATAACATCGCTGCAGGTTCTTCCAAAAACCCTTTAAACGCAGCGAGGAATTGCGCGCCCACAGCGCCGTCCACCACCCGGTGGTCACAGGTGAGGGTTACTGACATGATAGTGGCAATAACCATTTCACCATTTTTCACGATCACACGCTCTTCGCCAGCGCCTACAGACAAGATTGCGCCTTGAGGTTGATTGACGATGGAGGCAAAGCTCTTGATCCCGAACATGCCAAGATTGGAAACCGAGAATGTACCGCCCTGATATTCTTCAGGTTTGAGTTTGCGATTTTTCGCGCGGCTTGCCATGTCTTTGACTTCAGCAGAAATCTGCAGCAGGCCTTTTTCCTCTGCCTTCCAGACAATCGGCGTGATCAACCCACCATCAATGGCAACAGCAACACCAATATCGGCATGCTTGTGCAACAAGATAGCCTCATCCGTATAGGTGGCATTTGCAGCCGGAACTTTCTTCAACGCCAGCGCGCTGGCCTTCAAAATAAAATCATTGACCGATACCTTATAGGAATTCTCCGGGTCCTTATCGCGATTAGGAGACAACGCGTTTATGCGGGCACGCGCTGCCAGCAAATTATCCAGTTCGATATCCACATTCAGCGGAAAATGCGGGACTTCCCTGTTGAAGCTCTGATTGAGACGCTTGGCGATGACCTTGCGCATGCCATTCAGTTTAATCGCGTCATAACTTTCCGGCGGATAAAGCCGTGCATCCACGGATGCCGGCGCCGCAACAAATTGCTGCGCCGCACCGGACTTGCCCGTGCCTTCCTTGAGCGCTTTTTCAACATCGCGCTTGACCACCCTGCCATGAGGGCCGGACCCTTTGAGCAACGACAAATCAAGCCCGTCATTTTTAGCAATGCGCCTGGCCAATGGCGAGGCATGAACCCTCCCACTGGAAGCACCAGTTGCAGATGCTGACATTGACGATGTTGCGCCATTAGCAGCAGGGGCAGGCGTCGCTTTTGCAGGCTGCTCAGACGCTTGAGCCGGCACAGCATGTGCAGCACTCAACGCACTGACATCAATATCTCCAACGCTCTCACCATCTTCCAGCAGGATGGCAATCGGCGCATTAACCTTGACGTTCTCTGCACCTGCGCCAATCAGGATTTTACCAACCACGCCTTCATCAACCGCTTCCACTTCCATGGTCGCCTTATCGGTTTCGATCTCGGCAATAATATCACCGGAATTGACCTCATCACCTTCTTTGACGTTCCATTTGGCAAGAGTGCCCTCTTCCATGGTGGGCGACAGGGCGGGCATTAAAATGGGTGTGGGC
>CAZGVP010000054.1:0-12187 GCA_964529135.1 uncultured Caulobacterales bacterium
ATCAGCGCCGTCCTGTGTCAGGTGATTATCAACCAAATCCAGAATACTGATAACCTCAGTTAAACCAGAAAGGTCAATTTTCTCTGCATTACTTGTGGCAGCAAAATCAGTGATGACATCATTGTTATACCCATCGGAAAAAACAAACCGGTCGGCGTTTCCGCCACCGAATAATGTATCATTCCCGGTTCCGCCATCCAGCGTGTCAAATCCACCGCCACCGTTTAAATTGTCAGCACCAGCATCGCCAAATACCATGTCAGAATTAGTGCCGCCAAAAATGTCATCATTACCGGAACCACCTGAAACTGTATCTTCCCCGACATTACCACGGATTAGATCATTACCGGAACCGCCATCAACATCATCGTTTCCGAATGAGCCGAAAACAACATCAGCATCAGCACCACCATCAATGACATCATTATCGAGGCCACCGTCAATCCGGTCCTCGCCTTCATTGCCAAATAGTGTGTCATTACCGGCCTGACCTCGCAATGTATCATCGCCACCATTTCGGATTTCAGAACCACCAGTCCGATAGTCACCATAGACGATATCATTACCGGCCCCGGCACTGATGTCATCGTTTCCACCACTGAAGAAACCGTTTGTTGTCGCATCGGCATCACCAAAAATCTGGTCATTACCTCCACCGCCTGTGATCGTATCATCGCCACCACTCAAGATACTTTGCGGACCATTCGAGTTGTCAACATCACCATAAAAAGTATGACCGCCAGTTTCAGTATCATCACCTGTAATCAGATCATTACCACCTATAAGCGTGCCATTATTCGTCCGTGCATCGCCAATGAGTTCATCCTGGCTAGTGGTAGCACCCGATTGCGTCAATGTATCATTACCGGCGAATAGTGTCCCGCCACTGTTTACGCCACTAACATCACCGTAAGTCTCGTCAAAGGCACCAATGAAAGTATCGTTTCCTCCGACAAGTGTTGCGCCACTCAAAACAGTTACTGCATCTCCATATAAATCACTATTAGTTCCAGCTGATCCAGCCACTGGAAATGGGAATACGAAGATAAATTCAATATCTCCAAAAATATCGTCACCACCGGTTAAAAATTGACCGCTTTCAACTTGTTCATAATCACCATACAGATCAATAGTTTGAGTGTTGGTCGCATCGATAATAAAAAAATCATTACTACCGCCCAAGGCTGTTTCAAAAAAAGTTTCTGAATCTTCACTAGAGTTACCAGTGTCAACAATCAAATCACTCGCAGCTACACTGAGACCAGTAATAACAATATCTGGTGTGGCAGGGTCAACATCATCAAGCGCTATTTCAGCTTGCGTTACGGTGCCATTATATGGGGTAGCACCGCCAACAAATGATAACCCTGTACCGGTTAACTCCACATCATTGAGAGGCGGGGACACAGTTCGATAAGAGACATCTCCTCCATTTTCCACAGCGCCATTAGCATCAAAACTCACATCTTCGCTGGCCTGGTCAAAATCACGGTCAAGGTTTTGTAAATCAACGAATGCCATATTTCTCCTCCATTGGGGCAAAAGTTTCCATCAATGCAGGGAATATTCAGGTCACATCATCACGGAGTCCGATTGGGCCGGTTTTGATATGGGTCTCTTCCCCCCACATGTTCAAACAGAAAATAACCGCAATAATTTAGAATGGCGATCCCCTGATTTCGGGGACATAAATATTATTCAAACACCCAAAAGAAGCCATATTTTAAATGTACGTGCGTAAAAATACGTAAAATACAAAAAATCATAAATTTTTACGATAGATAACTTGCTATCATTAAACCTACGTCAAAGGATGGTTCAAGCGGGAAGCAAAAGAGAGGAATTTACGTCTCACACTTTGTTCCCTGCTTCTCTTCTTCCCCTGTTATTGTAAATTCATTTGCTATCAATTACCCAGATGCTTTTTGAGGAATTTACTTGTCTCTTCAAGCATACGCATTCTTGTTTTGGCACTTGATAACCAGTGATCCTCACCATCAAGAGTTACAAATTTTACAGGTTTTCCAGATTGCTCAAGAGCGTCATTCATCAATTTACTCTGCCAATAAGGCACAACAGTATCATCTTGTCCGTGAATCAATAAAATTGGTGCCCGAACATTTTTAGCTAACAGTGAAGGAGAAACTGCATCAATTTCCGCGCGATCTCTATAGCGGCTACCAATGCGACGCTCCCAATACTCCACAGAAAAATCATTGGACGCAGCTTCCGCACCAAGCATCCTAACGAGATCAGAAACACCATTGACGCTAATAGCGCATTTATAAAGATCAGGTGTCAGGGTCGCACCTGCCAGCGCTGCATACCCACCATAGCTTGCGCCAACAATACAAACACGCGATGGGTCAACAACACCATCAGCAACCAACTTGCCAACACCGCCCGTAATATCGTCCTGCATCTTGCGACCCCACTCACCCCAACCAGCCTTCAAAAAACGGTTACCGTAGCCACTGGAGCCTCGAAAATTTGGTTGATAAACAAGATAACCCTGAGATGCATACGCCGCCGCCCACCAGTCAAATTCAAGATTATCGCGCGCTTCCGGGCCTCCATGTGGAAGCACAATTAAGGGTGCATTTGTCGCGTCTTCCATACCTGCGGGCGTAGTAATATACCCTCGAACTAAAAATCCGTCTGCTGTGGTGTAATCAAAGCTTTTGCGTTTACCGCTGTTTGTTTCATCAAGCTTTCCGTAAGTCGGGCCGAGCGCAGATAAAGCACGTAAACTTTTCTCAAAAAGAAAGTATGTATGCGCCTAACTTATCCTTACCCCTATGCGTCGTCACAATCGCAGTGACAGGCCCTTCCATACTATAAAATGACATATTCGGACTGGTCACTGTATTGATGCTCATTACATCTTCGAATTTTGTTCGAGTCTTCCGCCTTTTTATAGTTTTTATGTTGGTCGGTTCGTCCAGATCAATTCGCAAAAATGGCTCACCAGCTTCATCAATAATCCAATCGACCGTATCGTTAGTTCCACTAAGTTTAACGCGCGCACCGCCATTGTTCAGATTCACCTTAAATACATTCAACGATGACGTATCAACCTCAAAACCACTGGCCCCGCCACGAATGCGTGATCCGGGAGCAGGCTGCTTGGAAAAGTTAGGGTCACGTTTTGCCATCAAAATATGGTCTTGGTCATCGGGCAACATGTGCAGTAATTGCCCTGCCCCAGTATATAAATTTGTTTCACCCTTATTCAGTAAATAGACTGTTTTTTTACCGCTCTTGGAAACAGAAGCATAACGCCAAAATTCATAAGTTTTCCGCCCCGCAACGGTGTCTAAGGTATTCGTGAAGGACACCAGTAACAAAACCCTATCATTGCTCGCCCAAATTAAATCACGCGCCTTGAGATTGCCGACCCGGACACCTTCAGATTGATTACCGGTTTTAATATCGAAAAACCGGACAATGGAATCATCGCCTAAATTTTCAAGAAGCGCGACCGTCTGTCCGTCTGGCGAAACCGCAGCATCATCAATTTCAGGTAATGTCCCAAACACCGAAATGGGAACATCAGCTTGCGCAGAAAATATTATGAAAAAATACGCAACTATTGTAACGATAATACGAACCATGATTAATACCCTATTTAAAATCCTACATTTATTCATTTATTATTTTGAGTAACTTGCAATTGAAACGAACCTTTACTGCATTTGCCCCTGAAGAAAGTTGATCGTCTCCTCCAACATTTTTGTGCGTGTTTTTGCGCCACTTAACCAGTGATCTTCCCCTTCAAGAGTTACAAATGTAACATCCTTGCCTGCCGCTTTCAGCGCCTCATTCATCGTTTTACTTTGCCCATAAGGCACAACCGTATCATCTTTTCCGTGCAATAACATAACCGGTACACTTATCTTCTCAGCATGCAGCCTTGGAGAAACAGCTTCAATACTGGCTTTATCTTTAAACCGGTCTCCGATCCGTTTTTTCCAATAGGATTCATTGCCAAATTGACTCTCTGTACCCATCATAATCACCAAATCTGAAACGCCATTTACACTGATCGCGCACTTGTACAAAGCAGGAGTATATGTAACGCCTGCAAGAGCAGCATATCCGCCATAACTGGCGCCGACTATGCAAACACGCCTTGGATCAGCAATGCCATCAGCAATAAGCTTGCGTACTCCTTGGGTAATATCATTTTGCATTTTGCGCCCCCATTGGCCCCAACCAGCCTTTAAAAAAGAAAGCCCATATCCTTCTGATCCACGAAAATTTGGTTGATAAACCAGATACCCACGCGAAGCATAAGCAGAGGCCCACCAATCAAATTCAAGAGTATCACGTGCTTCAGGGCCGCCATGCGGCAGCACAATCAGTGGAAGCCCTTTGGTATCCTTCGTTTGTGCGGGCACAGTGAGATAACCCGGGATTGTAAGCCCGTCACTTGTTACATAATCATATTTCTGACGCTTCCCGCTATTGGCCACTCCAAGGGATGGATATGTTGAGCCAAGCGGCGATAAGGGCCGGGTTTTATTTTCATATAAATAGTATTCCGGAGGGCGATCTGTGTACGATGCATAAATGATTGCCACCTCATTATTTTTAGAGATTGAGCTTACATTCAGCCTAGCATCAGGAACGGCTTTTGCCAGCTTATTAGCCAAAGTTCGGCGCTCTTCATTAAAATATACAGTTTGCCTAACATCTTCTACATAACTGACAGATACAAGTTCACCATTTGGCACATTCAAAGAAGAAACGTCATATTTTTCATCAGAATATATTGCTTCACCCAACCCGATATTTTCCAAATCATAATAATAGACACCCAATGTATCATTACCTGCACGAGTAGTCACAATCGCTGATTTCTCATTGGCAATACCAACAAAATTAATAGCATTAATTTCGTCTAATTTAATATCTGTTAGCTTTCTATAAGTTTTCTTCCCCTTCTTCTTTATATTGACTGTTTTTGTTTTATCGTCGGATTTATAATCTATCCGCAAAAAAGGGTCACCCGACTTATCAAACACCCACCCTATGCCGTATGTTTTGTTGTTACTGCTAGCCGATTTAATTTTTTTACCATAACCAGACTTCAGGTTAACTTTTAGAATGTCCGCATTATAGTGATGCATCAATATAAAATTTGGCTCATCCGGGAGCATATGCACGATTGTCCCTGATCCCGTATAATTTTTACCAAGGCCTTTTGCCAGTAAATAAGTAACCTTCAAGTCCTTATCGATGGCTGTATATCGCCAGATCTCATAATCTCTTAAGGCACTACCAGTGTTCACTTTTTTCGTGCTTGAAACCAGCAACAATATTTGATCATTATTAGCCCAGCGCAGATCGCGTGCTTTTAACTCCCCCATACGCAAGCCATTGTGCAGCTCACCCGTCGCAACATAAAAAACCGTACCACCGTATTGTTTCCGGCATTCTCTAAAAGCGCAACAGTCTTGCCATCCGTCGATACCGACGCATCTGCGATTTCAGGCAATGCCCCAAATACAGATATTGGCACATCAGCTTGTGCCAATATCTGTATTTGCATCTCGACCACTAGCACTATAATCACAACTATATTGCGGATCATATTGTAGTTCCCCTTCACTTATCCCTGTATATTTAGACTATCATCTATTTTTGCTGAAGCAACCCAAGTGTAATGCACTCATAGCACTGGTTCACACCCACAAATCCAGGGGTTTCGAATGCCAGGCTGCGCCCCCAATATGCCAACGCCCCACCCGCTGGAATTCGAACATCAAGCCACGCGTCAAAAGGCACCCTCACGGCACAACCGGACGCTGTTGCGTCTGCCTTTCACCCATGCTATCGCGGCGCAAAATATCCTTTCGGGCATGCATATCATATGCATTAAAAGTGCCCTAAAACCCGTTTTTCAGGAGCTTTAGCCCTCGTGACCAGTGACGCGACCATTTCCAGCGGTATTGCTCAACGCTATGCCAGCGCTTTTTTCGAGCTGATGGCTGATAATAATGCGCTCGACATCGCCGAAAAGGACCTTACGTCCCTCAAAACCGCTATAGCACAAAGTCAGGATTTCAGTGATTTTCTGAAAAGCCCGATATACACTCAGGCTGACCAACTCACGGCAATATCTGCGATTGCTCAAAAAGCTGATTTTCACCAGCTCACCCGTAATTTCATCACATTGATTGGCGAAAATCGCCGTCTTTTTGCGCTCAACGACATAATCATTGCATTTCAAGCCCGTCTTTCTATGCATCGCGGCGAAGTAAGTGCAGAAGCCATTACAGCTGTTGATCTCAATCAGGAGCAGGCTCGTCGCCTGCGCTCAGAAATCGAAACCATTGTCGGCAAGGCCGTCAATCTCGAAACCCGGGTCGACCCGGACCTGCTTGGCGGCATGATCGTCAAAGTAGGATCACGGATGATCGATTCATCTCTCAAAACCAAACTCTCCCGTTTGCAATCAGTAATGAAAGAGGCCTGACGCCATGGAGCTTAATGCCGCGGAAATTTCTTCCATCCTCAAACAACAAATCGCTGATTTTGGTAAAGACGCCGAAGTCTCTGAAATCGGACAGGTCCTTTCCGTCGGTGACGGCATTGCCCGTATCCATGGCCTTGATAATGTCCAGGCCGGTGAAATGGTCGAGTTTAATGGCGGCATTAAAGGCATGGCGCTGAACCTGGAAGCTGACAATGTCGGCGTCGTGATCTTCGGCGAAGATCGCTCCATCAAGGAAGGCGACACCGTTAAGCGTACCAACTCAATCGTGGATGTTCCTGTGGGTAAAGGCCTGCTTGGCCGTGTTGTTGATCCGCTCGGCAACCCAATTGATGGCAAAGGCCCAATCGAGGCCACAGAGCGCCGCCTTGTTGATGTTAAGGCGCCCGGCATTTTACCCCGTCAATCTGTGCACGAACCAGTGCAAACTGGCATTAAAGCGATTGACTCTATGATCCCTGTTGGCCGTGGCCAGCGCGAACTGGTGATCGGTGACCGTCAAACTGGTAAAACTGCGATTTGTATTGACGCAATGCTCAACCAGAAAGATGCAAACTCTGGCGATGATGAAAGTAAAAAACTTTACTGCATCTACGTTGCGATTGGTCAAAAACGCTCCACCGTTGCGCAAATCGTCAAGACACTGGAAGATAATGGCGCTCTGGAATATTCCATCGTTGTTGCCGCCACTGCGTCTGAGCCTGCGCCATTGCAATTTCTGGCACCATTTGCCGGTTGCGCCATGGGTGAATATTTCCGTGACAATGGCATGCACTCTCTGATCATTTATGATGATCTTTCCAAACAAGCTGTTGCCTACCGTCAGATGTCACTGCTTCTTCGCCGCCCACCGGGACGTGAAGCCTATCCGGGTGATGTGTTCTATCTTCACTCTCGCCTGCTAGAGCGCGCCGCGAAACTGAATAAAGACAATGGCTCTGGTTCCATGACCGCACTGCCTATCATTGAGACGCAAGCCAATGATGTATCCGCCTACATCCCAACCAATGTGATCTCAATTACCGATGGTCAGATCTTCCTTGAGACGGATCTTTTCTATCAAGGCATTCGCCCTGCAGTTAATGTGGGTCTGTCCGTGTCTCGTGTGGGCTCCTCAGCGCAAATTAAAGCAATGAAACAGGTTGCCGGTAAGATTAAAGGAGAACTTGCTCAGTATCGTGAGCTTGCCGCCTTTGCGAAATTTGGCTCCGACCTTGATGCCACAACTCAATCGATCCTTAATCGCGGTGACCGCCTTACCGAACTGATGAAACAAGACCAATATTCTCCACTCCTTGTGGAAGAGCAGGTCTGTGTTATCTTCGCGGGAACACAAGGTTACCTTGATGCAATCCCAACGGACAAAGTTGGTGAGTTTGAGCAGGAATTCCTGCGCAAACTCCACGGCGATCACAAAGATATCCTCACCTCAATCCGCGACAACGCCAAAATTGATGATGACACGGAAGAAAAACTAAAAGGCGTGCTGGACGCATTTGCAAAGAGTTTCTCTTAAAATCGCGCTCTGAGAAATGAATATTTGATCCAAAAAGGCCAACCCTGAAACATGGGTTGACCTTTTTTTATAAAAATAATCACTACTATCAGGACTAGAGCGAAGCAACACCCCAAAACACGACGAACAGTTTCCATTATTCGACGAACCGTATTGCTTCGCTCAGCCTCGCCACCCAAATATTAAGGGCAGAGGCAATTGGAGGCGACAGGGGCATTCATGGCGGGCAAGCGAACAAGTTTGCTATCGGATATGACCACAACAGCTATGCTGTGTGTTGTTTGCTTTACCTGTATGATTGCTGTACCTGTTAGTGCACTGTCTAAAACCATTACTTTTTACGCAACCAGTGACAGTGATTTTCGCGATGCTTACCTGGCCTTGATCGCTGAAGATGAAAGTTTGAGCGAGGCGGACTGTAAAAAGCTCTCCGAATGGCAATGCCTGTGCATCGGCAAAACTTTGCCCTTACGGATTCAAAAACCCACTAAAAAAGAGCTTGGCACTGGTCGCAAGCTCTATGACAAATTACTGAACAAGGGACAGGCTGAGGATAAAGCGCTCCTGAACGCGACGACATCTGTCATCTCAGCCATTCAAACTGACATCTCCAATAAATGCAAAAAACCCGTCTTTGCTTACTGAGAGTTGGGCCTACTAAGAGTTTTGTGGAAACGAGAGCGTGGTTTGCAAGCCCTGCAGATGGCGGGTATGACCCTCACACCCAATTAATCCATAGCCAAGAGCCGCCCTCCATGACCGATCAGCTTATATTGCGCCAACCAGACGACTGGCATGTTCATCTACGCGATGGTGATATGTTGAACGTGGTTGCCGATTATACAGCGCGCCAGTTTGCCCGCGCAATTGTGATGCCCAATCTTGCCCATCCTATCACCACCATGGCCGCCGCAAGCGCTTATCGCGATCGTATTAATGCCGCCACTAACCTGCCGTTTACACCCTTAATGACGGCATATTTAACCGACACCATAGATCCGGCAGAAATTCAGCAAGGCTTCAGCAAAGGTATATTTACCGCCTGCAAGCTTTACCCCGCCAATGCCACCACCAATTCTAGCCACGGCGTCACCGACATTCGTCACATCGCTGATGTGCTGGAGGTGATGCAAAAAATTGATATGCCTTTATTGGTACACGGAGAGGTAACCGATAGCGATATTGATATTTTTGACCGTGAAGCAGTTTTTATTGATCGGGTTCTGACCAACATCATTGCTGATTTTCCGAGCCTGAAGATTGTATTCGAGCATATCACCACGGCCGAGGCCGTTGCCTTTGTGAAGGCCAGTGGTCCCAATATTGGGGCTACTATCACTCCGCATCATCTGGCGTTTAATCGCAATGCAATCTTCCAAGGCGGCATCCGCCCGCATTATTATTGCCTGCCTGTGGCCAAGCGCGAAAAACATCGCCTGGCGCTGCGCAAGGCCGCGACCTCCGGCTCGCCGAAGTTTTTCCTCGGCACGGACTCCGCCCCCCATACGGTTGATGCCAAGCAATCAGCCTGCGGCTGCGCTGGCCTCTTCAACGCGCCTTTCGCACTGGAGAGCTATGCAAAGACCTTTGAGGAAGAAGGGGCCCTCGACAAACTCGAAGGGTTCACGTCCGAACATGGCCCCAATTTCTACGGGCTTCCCCTCAACACCGGGCAGATTTGCCTGAAACGCGAAGCCGTTAACGTGCCTACCAGCTTTGATATCGGGACTAACGAAATTATGCCCTTCCTTGCTGGCGAAACCATCTCCTGGCGGTTTGTCACAGCCCGCTAACTCACCGCGCTATGTGGCTAAGGGAAGCCTTTACATTTCAGATCAAAAAGAGCAAAAAGCGCGGTGAATTATCATTTCTTGGCGTCTAAACTCGCCGGTTCAGAGAGCACCCACGCATGCCTTCGTTGAAAGACCTGAAAAACCGTATCGCCTCGGTTAAATCCACCCAGAAAATCACCAAAGCCATGCAAATGGTAGCCTCAGCCAAATTGCGCAAGGCAGAAGAAGCCGCCAAGGCATCGCGGCCCTATACGGAGAGGATGGAAGCTGTTCTTGCAAACCTGACAAACTCTGCAAAAGACAACACCAATGCGCCAAAACTGCTGGCTGGTACCGGAGAAGACAAAACTCATCTGCTTATTATTGCCACCGCCGATAAAGGCCTGTGCGGCGGTTTCAACTCCTCCATTGTGCGGCTTGCCCGCGAGCATATCGTCAAACTGCAGAGCGAAGGTAAAACCGTCAGACTCATTACTGTTGGCCGTAAAGGTAACGACCAGTTAAAACGTCTCTATGGCGATTTGATCGTGCACACAGTCGACTTTCTTGACATAAAGCAAATTGGTTTTGGCCAGGCAAGCGACATTGCATCGCGCGTACTTGATATGTTCGAGCAAGAAGAGTTTGATGTGGCAACCCTTTTCTATGGTCGATTCAAATCTATTATCGCGCAAATCCCGACCGCGCAGCAAATCATTCCCGCCAAAGCCCCGGAGAGTATAGAAGCCCCTGATCTAAAGGGTGCCATTTATGATTATGAGCCAGGTGAGCCAGCCATTTTATCAGCGCTTCTACCTCGGTATGTAGCGGTACAGATATTCCGTGCATTGCTGGAAAATGTTGCTTCAGAGATGGGTGCAAAAATGTCCGCCATGGATAATGCCACACGAAATGCAGGCGAGATGATCGACAAGCTTTCCCTTCAATATAATCGCGCACGTCAGGCTCAAATCACTAAAGAACTGATCGAGATCATCTCTGGTGCTGAGGCACTTTAAATTAAATAAGTGGTGAAAATGCAGCGGCACCCAGACGGGCCGCCTTATCGGGATGATGCTCCTCCATCTGCTTTTGAAGTACAACCATATTATCTGCTACCAGCAGACGCATTTCTTCATGCGCCTTGGTTGCAATATCCACACGAAGTTGGGTCAAATCATCTTCAGTTATAAGTTGGTTGACTGCTAAATAATAATATGCAGCCAATCCAAGTGTTGGTTCAATTTTTGGGAACACTTTGCGAAATGCTTTAATTGTAGCCACCTCCCATTCAGGCAATGTCTTATGGGTAGGGAAATGCTCATCGCAATACTCCGAACCAAGATCACTACACATTTCAGAATTTTCCTCCCGTATTGCCTTTTCCACCTGAGCAAATTCTGATTCCAGCAATAAGTATTTTTCTCCTGGAATATGCCAGAATGGTAGCGTATCATGCATTTTACGCGATGCTCTTTGTTTCCCCAATAAGGCAGGCATTATCTCATTTATCCCCAAAATCAACCTCACCGCCTGATCAGACAGTCCTTTGTTAGCTTTGTGATACTGAATATCACCCAGGGCACCAAGCCCCACATTATCCAGAAAAAAGCCCACTGGCCCCTTCTCATGCCTACAGGCTTGCTGAAAACTACGAAACTGCATCTCAGGAAATACTGATCTCAATCTTCTCACAATCGGCATCGATTTCTCGTGCCTGTTTTGCTCTTTGCGCCCTGCTTTAATGTTTTCCTGTCGCGAACTACAAGTCATTGAATAGGGTGAGCGTACAAAACAGATGGGCCGAATTGCAAAGGCGCGCTCTTCAAAAAACACCCGTAATTGCATCAGCTCAACCCTGGACAGCTTGGAAATACCTTCACCAGAAAAAACCACAGTCTGCAGTGTTTCAAGATTCAGGTTTAACTCTGACCAAAACCGTTCACGTTCTTGTTCGTGATCAAGTGTATTGGTTTTAAAATACGTATGCTGATGATATTTCTCGGAAAAACATATACGCAACGGTAGGGAATGATTTACCTGGTCCAGCCCATTGCAGTTGGTAAAATGACCATAATGGATACCATTGGCACACAATACGTCACGATTGTTGGCAAGAGTTCGTTGAATTGACGATGTCGCCGTTTTGTGCAGGCCAGTATGCAAAATTACTGAGCGTTGAACAGACATAGTGATCCAGTATCAAGTTATGTTCGATAGTTTGTATATGCTATAACGTTTAAATTAACTTACCAAAACAGGTACGATCACCGCAATCATAATCGCGGTCTGAATAGCATTGATGGTTTCTACTGTGGCCGATGTTGCCAGCATATGGCCGCTTGCGATTTCATCGATACGTTTACGGTGTTCTTTTAAAAGTCCCCGGTCAAAGTTTTT
>CAZGVP010000055.1:0-12138 GCA_964529135.1 uncultured Caulobacterales bacterium
AGGTGCTGATATCGTTCTCCATGATACATATTATGTGGTTGCACACTTCCATTACGTTCTGTCCCTTGGTGCAGTTTTCGCAATCTTTGCCGGCTGGTATTATTGGTTCTCCAAAATGTACGGAGTTGAATATCGCGAATGGCTTGGCAAGTTGCATTTCTGGCTGATGTTTATTGGCGTCAATGTGATTTTCTTCCCTCAACACTTCCTTGGATTGCAAGGTATGCCACGTCGCTACATTGAATATAACATTGCTTTCGCAGACTGGAACTGGGTATCTTCCGTCGGATACGCGATCACAATGGTAGCAATGCTGGTTTTCGCTATTGCGATGTTTGATGCCTTTTTCATCTATCGTAAAAAAGCGGTTCAAAACCCATGGGGTGAAGGCGCAACGACTCTGGAATGGACCTTGCCTTCGCCACCGCCATTCCACCAGTTTAATGAACTCCCACGCTTTGACGGAGAAGATGCACAAGTGCATTAATTCTTAAACCATAAGCGATCACGCCTTTGTGATAACCCTGCCTTTTCAGGCGGGGTTTTTTTATCACACATCGTAAAAGCCTCACATTTCGATACAAAACAGGTTTGCGAGGTCTCGGGGAGTCGCCTATCAAACCCGCAGTTTAACTCTGTTGGTAATGGTGAACCCTTGTGAATACACAACAATTCTTTAGCTCAAAAAAATCTCTTCTAGCACTTGGAGCCAGCTCTATTATTCTTGGCGCAAATGTCCTTCCCGCATCCGCACAAGATAGCGACGGCCCCGGCCTCGATACGATAATTGTAACAGCAACTAAGACCGAACAAAATCTACAAGACGTGCCTGTATCTTTGTCCGCTGTTGATGGCGAAACCCTTGACCTTATCAAAGGCGGTGGCTCAGATCCGTTATTTCTGTCAGGCCGTGTCCCAAGCTTGAATATCGAAACATCTTTCGGCCGCATCTTCCCGCGTCCCGGCATTCGTGGATTAAACAACACTGATTTTGACTTCAATGCCTCACAACCTGTGTCTTATATTTACGACGAAGTCGTATACGAAAACCCGGTACTCAAAGGCTTTCCTGTTTTTGACCTTGAGCGCGTTGAGGTCCTTCGTGGTCCACAAGGAACATTGTTTGGCCGAAACACACCGGCTGGTATTCTAAAATTTGAGAGCGTTAAACCAGGCGATGAATTCGATGCTTATCTCACGGCTTCATACGCCAATTTTGATACAACACAGGTTCAGGGCGCTATCAATTTTCCCCTCGCTGAGTGGGCCGCATTTCGCTTTTCATCACAATATCAGTTCCGTGATGATTTCATCGAAAACCAAATAGATGATAACCCAAATGCTAACGCTGGCGGCTATGAAGATTTAGCATGGCGCGCACAATTACTTCTTGATCCAACAGAGAACATCAACTGGTTAATCAACCTTCACGGGCGCACCCTTGATGGTGGCCAAACCAGCTTTCAGGCAAATGCTTTTGTGCCTGGTTCCAATGCACCACGTCCAGGATTTGACCGGACGCAAACCTTCGCTGATGCTCAACGTTTTGGGGAACTAGAAACAGATACATTTGGCCTGACATCCCGTGCAGAAGCGACCTTCGGTGCGATCACAGCCACATATATCTTTGGATATGAAACTGTTGAGGCCTTCTCACGTGGTGATGTTGACGGTGGCTTTGGTGCGGCCTTCCTGCCGACCGGTGGTGGCCCCGGCCTCATTCCTTTCCCAGCAGAAAGTGCAGACGGTATTGATGATCTTGATCAGTTCACCCATGAAATACGAATAGCCAATAGCGAACCAGGGCAACTCAATTGGACGCTTGGCCTCTACCGATTCGATGAAAACCTTGAAATTTCATCATTCAATTTTGATACCCTTGCCAATGGCGCCCCAAATGGAGAAGCATTTCAAACACAGCAAACCAATTCCTGGGCTGTTTTCGGTTCCGCTTCTTATGATGTCACCGAACAACTTACTGTAAGTGCTGGCGTTCGATATACAGATGATAGCAAGGACTTCACTGCCATTCGCACAATAGCTCCGTTTATTGGCACTGCTGGCGCCCTCGGGCCAATTGATGTGCAAGTGGGGGATAGCAATGTAAGCTTTGATGTAAACGCACTCTATGCAATCAATGATGACATAAACCTTTATGCGCGCATTGCTCGCGGCTTCCGTGCTCCATCAATTCAGGGGCGTATTCTCTTCGGTGATGCTGTCACGACTGCGGACAGCGAAACAATTCTTTCCTATGAAGGTGGTGTAAAATCTATCCTGTTAAATAACCGTGTACGTGCTAACCTCAATGCCTATTACTTCAACATCAATGATCAACAACTGACTGCAATCGGTGGTGCCGGAAACTTCAACCAGCTACTTAATGCTGATGAAGGCATAGGCTATGGTATTGAAGCAGAACTCGATTTTGCAGTGAACGATAACCTCACTCTTTCAACAAATTTCTCCTGGAATGAAACAGAAATTCAGGATGAGAATTTGACCACAGCACCATGTGGGTCTGCAACACCATGTACGGTTCTTGATCCCCTGGATGCCAATGGCGGTGCGCTTATCGACGGAAATCCTTTCCCGCAGGCACCTGAGTTTATCTTTAACATTATTGCAAACTACACACAGCCCTTTGCCGGAGGCGAGCTCTTTGGAACAACCGACTGGTCGTACCGCTCTTCTGCCAACATCTTCCTTTATGAATCAGTAGAGTTTGAAGCCGATAGCCAATTTATTGGTGGCCTCAAAGCTGGTTTCCGCAAAGGCCCATGGCAGATTGCAGGCTTTGCCCGCAACATCACAAATGAGGTTGGAACCGTCAGCGCTATTGACTTCAACAATCTTTCCGGCATCTTTAACCAACCACGTACATACGGTATTGAAGTTGGCTGGAAGTACTAAAATTTGACTTTATTACGGGTAATGAGGGCTCAGAACTCGTAAAAAATCCCCGCTCTTACATAAAGAGCGGGGATTTTTTTAACGTTGGCTAATTCCTGAAAGATTGCTGATATTCATAACAAAACGAGCGTCTCACTCTTGTATAAACAGCCAACCTTAAGACCTACCAATTCCTGTTATGTTGTGGCATTGTCACAGCTTTAGACTATGGATATGGGGCAAACAATAACAATGGGGCCTATGATGAGAGAGATATTTTCTGATTTGACCGGGGTGATGCAATCTACATTTACATACGGGAACTGGGTAAAGATTGCTATCGTTGTCCTCGTAGCATTTATCGCGGCTATGTCGATCCGTAACTACCGACAAGCCTTTGGGTGGAGTGTAATATCAATGTTGCTGTTGGGTGCTTTTACTCTCATTTACTGTGTTGCCACCGGGACTATGCCTGGTGAGTTATCCTCCTGGACAAATCAACTTCAGTCAGGATGGAATTCGGTAATGGGGATGACTGGAGAAACATTGGTAGGTTATTTTGTGATGTTTTTCATGGTGATTATCGCCTTGTTTACTGTCAGGCGGGTTTTCTCACGATAACGCGCAACTGCGCGGATATTCCGCAGCACACATCTGAAAACCTGCATATCCAAGCCTTCCCGTAGCACAGGTTTTCAGGCATAAGCCTCACATGAGTGATGCGTCCATCAATTCCCGGCCAGGCAAAGATCAGGCAAGCAACACACCTGTAACAAGTGCGATTACGGGAAGTATGTTAGCGGGACCATCAGCATATTTTCAGTTGCTGAAACCCCGGGTCATGTCGCTGGTGATCTTCACAGCGCTGATCGGGATGTTGCTCGCTCCGGGCACAATAAACCTTGTGCTTGGTGGCATTGCTCTTTTATCTATAGCTGTTGGTGCCGGAGCTTCTGGTGCACTCAATATGTGGTGGGATGCAGATATCGATAAGATTATGGCGCGCACTGTAAATCGACCTATTCCTGCGGGACATGTGCACCCAGCTGAAGCGGCCGCCTTTGGTGGATTTTTATCTTTTCTTTCCGTAACATTGCTGTGGCTTGCCTCCAATATACTTGCTGCCGGGTTACTCGCATTCACTATCTTCTTTTATGTAGTCATTTATTCAATGTGGCTAAAACGCTCTACGCCGCAAAATATTGTTATTGGTGGCGCTGCTGGTGCATTGCCACCTGTTGTTGGCTGGGCAGCTGTTAGTGGAACTGCGCCATTAGAAGCATGGCTCTTATTCGGCATCATTTTCTTCTGGACACCGCCGCATTTTTGGGCCCTCGCCCTTTATAAAGAAGGTGATTATAGCCGCGCTGGCATCCCAATGATGCCAAATGTTGCAGGCGAACGCTCAACCCGTCGTCAAATTTTTGGCTATGCGCTAATCCTCGCAGCGATCGGCCTTGCACCGTTTTTTATCGGCATGGCAAACTGGCTCTATCTTGGGATTTCCGGCATTTTGGGGCTAGGGTTTGTCAGGCTCTCCCTAAAAGTTTTACAGGCAGATGATGGTGACTACTCTAGCGCAAAGAAACTGTTCGGCTTTTCAATACTGTATCTATTTGGAATATTCGCAGCCCTCGGGCTCGAAAATCTTGCGGGGCTCCATGGCTGATCACACTGAACTTCCGACACACCGGAGCCTCACAGAGGCTGAACAAAAACAACGCAAAAGGCGCAATATTGCCATTGCCCTCATGGTGATCGGATTCGTCGTCTTAATTTACCTGGTGACAATTTTACGTCTTGGCAGCTCTGTTGCCGAGCGTACGTTTTAATTGATCAGCATGACCGACGAAAATATACACCGCAAAAACAAGACCGCAGCCACAAGCATAAGCATATTTGCCATCCTTATGGCGCTATTTGCTGTTTTTGCCGTGCCGCCCGCTTATCGTCTATTTTGTCAGGTAACCGGTTGGGGTGGAACTACCCAACGTGCTGAAGCGACCACAGGGGAAATACTTGACCGCAAAATCACGATCCGTTTTGATGCCAATACAGCCGCTGGTCTTCCTTGGCGCTTCAAACCCGAGCAAGTAAGCCAAACGATTAATGTAGGTGAATCAAGCCTGGCTTTTTACGAATCAGAAAACCTTTCCAGTAAACCAGTATCTGGGCAAGCAACGTTCAATGTATCGCCAGCAAAGGCAGGGAAATATTTCAAGAAAATTGACTGTTTTTGTTTTACCGAACAAACCTTGCATTCGGGCGAGAAAGTTTCCATGCCGGTAGCGTATTTTATTGATCCTGCCATAGATAAGGACCGAAATATGGATGAGGTGGAAACCGTGACCCTGTCTTATACCTTCTTTCGCCTCGATGCAGATGGCCTACCAGTAACTGCATCTCTCGGGGTTCTGCAAAAACCTGCGGCGCAATAACGCGGGGAATGAATGCAAACTCCTGCATGTTCTACCTTGGAATTAGGGGAGCAGGCAGCGTATAAGCGTTTCAAAAATAACATCTTATCAAGAGGCAATCCCATGGCCGGTGATGAAGTCAAACATGAATACCATTTGGTAAATCCAAGTGCATGGCCGCTATTTGGCTCTGCAGCTGCTGCAACAATGATGATAGGCGGCGTGGCATGGATGGAAGGTGCCAATGGTCTATTCGGCATTAAAGGGCCATGGATGTTTGGTCTTGGCCTCAGCCTTGTGCTTGTCACCATGATCGGTTGGTGGCGTGACGTCATCAAGGAAAGCCTAACTGGTGAAAACACCTCCACGGTTATTCGACTTGGCCTTCGCTACGGTATGATCCTGTTTATTGCATCTGAAGTGATGTTCTTTGCAGCGTGGTTTTGGGCTTTCTTTGGGGCAGCTTTATTCCCGGGTGGTATGGAGCCTATTAACCTCGTAGGTGGTGCTCCATTTCTAAATGAAGAAGGGTTGCAAGCCACTATTGGTAATGACGGTCGCGCAATAGCAACTGGCGCCCAATGGCCTCCAATTGGCGTAACCCCACTAAACCCTTGGCACTTGCCACTGATCAACACACTGATACTACTTTTATCGGGCACAACAGTGACATGGGCTCACCATGCAGTTTTACACAATGACAAGCGCGGCTTGGTGAATGGATTGATCGTTACCGTTATTCTTGGGCTTATCTTCACATTCTTTCAATATCTCGAATACTCCGAGGCGCTCAATGGCGGTCTATTCAAATTTGTTGGTGGTGGTATCTATGGTGCATCTTTCTTTATGGCCACAGGTTTTCATGGGCTTCATGTAGTCATCGGTACAATCTTCCTGATTGTCTGCCTCTTTCGCGCACGAGCGGGGCAATTTACTTCCGAACGCCATTTCGGTTTTGAAGCCGCTGCCTGGTACTGGCATTTTGTCGATGTGGTCTGGTTATTCCTTTTTGCTTGCATCTATGTATTAGGTAATCAAGGCCTACTATCCTGACCTACTACCCACCGGTTTCCCCTTATTCAGCGGGCCTAGGTTGCAAGTGTCCGCGATGTGGCCAGGGGGATCTATTTGAAGGTTATCTTTCACTTCGAAATTGCTGCCGCGCTTGTCGCCTTGATTATACAAGGGCGGATAGTGGCGACGGTCCCGCGGTTTTCACCATTTTCATCGTTGGCTTTGTGGCTATCGCTATTGCGTTTATTGTCAGATTTTCATGGGATGCCCCCATATCGCTTGCCCTTCTCGTGAGTATCTCAGCGGCGTTTGGGTTAACAGCATTGTTGTTGCGCCCGTTAAAAGCAACAATGATTGCTCTGCAATATGTCCATAAGGCTGAAGAAGGCAAAGTACCCTCCGCTCCAGATACGGATTATGAGTAATGGCGCGCAAATTCACCCTTTATCCGGGCGCCACGGTCGCAATGGCGCTTGCATTAATCATTCTCATCAGTCTGGGAAACTGGCAGTTACAACGGCGCGCATGGAAGTTAGATCTAATTGATGCCGTCGAAACACGATCCACAAGCAAGCCAGTTTCTATTCAAGATATCATATCAAAATTAAACGAAGGCCAAGACGTACGCTATAGCGCTATTACCGTTACCGGGCGTTATGATCATACCAGCGAAGCTCATGTTTTTGGCACTCTTGGCCCCACACCCGGCTATTACATCTTTACACCAATCACTATTGACGAACCTGGATTTCAATATCCGATTTATGTAAATCGTGGATTTGTGCCACAAGCTAACAAAGAAGCCAGCACCAGATTAGGCGGGCAAATTTCACAAACGGTCACAATTACCGGTTTATTTCGTTACGCAGAAAACCGTTCAGGCATCGCTAAATTAGTTGCCCCCAAAAATCAACCCGACGCCAACATCTGGTATAATCGCGATCCAATCCATTTTACTCAACATTTTTTTGATACGAAAGACCAGGGAAATAGTTGGTACATTGATAGCTTTGGTGCAGAGAACCCGGCAAGGTTTCCGCGAGGAAACACCACCCGTATCGATTTTAACAATCGACATCTCGAATATGCGCTAACCTGGTTTGGCCTTGCGTTAACGTTACTGGGAGTGTGGTTTGCTTATTCCTGGCGACGATCAGAAAAAACAAACACCTAAGGCCATTTAGGCGACATGCGTTTCATTTTTTGAATTCGGGCCATCAATCTCACGCTCATCAATAACGCAATTACGACCGCGCTCTTTTGCCAGATATAGACTTTTGTCCGCTCGCTCAATGAGGCTTTGATCATTGTCATCAGGTCGGAACGCAGCAACTCCCATGGACATTGTAACGACACCAAGATCTTCATTACTCTGACGTTTTTTCAAACGTCTTGATTCTACTGCACGTCTAATACGATCTGCTAACATATGCGCGTTTTCTATCGTGGTTCCTGGTAGCAAGATTGAGAATTCTTCACCACCGTAACGCGCGAGCATATCCTGGCCTTTGATATTAGCCTTCATGACTTCGGCAACTAAGCGTAACACTTGATCCCCGGTTTGATGTCCCCACTTGTCATTAAAACTCTTGAAATGATCGACATCCGCCATAATCATAGCAAGTGGTTCGAGTTGAGTTTTCGAAACCTCAATCAAGCCCGTGATAGCGCGGTCAAACGATTTACGATTGCTGACACCTGTCAACGGGTCTGACATCGCCTCTTTTTGAATACTCTCTACGTTACGTCTAAGGGTCGTAATCTCATTGGTGGATGCCGCTAGATTAGATTCCAGTTGCTGATTTTCATCATGCATTTGTCTGGTCACAGCCACCACATTCTCGAGCAAAGTTCCTACTGCAGGAAACTCTTCCGCCGTTTTGCGTAACTGGCTAGACAAATCACCAAGCTCATTGCTGTGTTGGTGGCTACTCTCACCTTGGGCTTCAAGGGCTGAAAATAAATCATTAATCTCTAATTGTAGGCCTGTTGCAACCTCATCAACATTGCGCGCCAAATCAACCCTGGCAATATGAGTATGGTACAATGTGTCTGCTTCTTCTTGAGATATCCCATTATCTATTTGCATGAACTTTTGAATATCACGCGAAAGCGAAGGACTGCGCCCGTCAACATGAGCAACCCATGTTTCATAGTTTCTCGCTGTGGCTTCGAGCCCCAGTTCCCGCAGCATATCAAGCACCAACAGCCCGATCTGATGAGAATTCTCAATAGTTTGCGTCATATAAGCCCTACTTAATGGTCAGCATTCCCCAACAATTGACCACTCTCCCTCTCACCACAGTAGGGTTGTGTAGTAAAAGAAACGCTAATTTAAATCAGGCATATGAAATATAATCACTCAAGCTAAAAATTTGTTAACCAACATTCACAAACTAATAAGCGAATATGGGGGAACAAAATCACGGTTACGCCCATTGCATAAAAAATTACCAAACTTTCCTTTATCTCTCGATAAAAATCGAGAGCAAACCAAGGAAACCAGCGTCAACCTGGGATAAACAGGTGATGAAGTTACGGATCGATTAGACATCTATAATGCATTGCCATCACGTACGCTTCAAAACCATCGCGAAATTCAGTAAATCCTCAAAGACATGGGTAAAATAGGTTTCATCCAGTTATGCGCATCCAACAAAGCCAGTGGTCACTGGATTTCTCATTCATTGGGGTATTCAGACCATAACGCTTAGCGCTTTAAAAACGAAGGCACGTGATCCCCAAGTCCAACTACCGAATTTTTCTCTTGACGCTCTTTGCGATGACGAGGCGTACGAGGCTTATCAGATAGGTTATCGGATGAACTTTTTTCAGTAACCGGTTTTTTTGTGTCTGTCTTTACCTGTACAGCATCACCATTGCTGCTATGCCCTCGAGACGGTTGTCGATTGTTTCTATTACGGTCTCTCCCACCGCGCTCACGGCCACCTTTATCTCTACCACTTCGATCATTGCGGCCCCCTCGATTACCACTTCTAACTGTCCCCCTTGCATCCGCTTCCTTTTCAGCAGCAGCAATCTCTGATGACATATCAAGCTCTTCAATAGAGCCACGGCCAATCGCGGTTAGAATTGCATCATAAGCGCGTTTATCCTTGCCCATAACTAACATCAACGCGGTGCCTTTGCGCCCGGCTCGGCCCGTACGCCCTATACGATGTACATAATCATCTGCATGGATTGGAACATCAAAATTGAACACATGACTTACATCTGGAATGTCCAACCCACGAGCAGCTACATCTGAGGCGACTAAGAATCTAATTTCATCATCTCGAAATTTACCAAGCGTTTCCATACGAAAGGATTGCGCCAGATCACCATGAATAGGCCTTGCACTAAACTCATGCTTTTGTAACGACTTCGCGACTATATCCACAGTAGATTTGCGATTACAGAAAATAATGCCGTTTTTAACCCCTTCAGCTGATAATAACTTACGCAAAATCATGCGTTTTACTCTATCATCTTTACCCGGAATATTAATAATATTCTGAGTAATAGTGTCGGCCGTCTCTGCCGGTCTCGAAACTTCTATACGTGCCGGTTTATGCAGAAATGTATCTGTAATACGCTGAATTTCAGGTGGCATGGTTGCAGAAAAGAAAAGCGTTTGGCGAGTCATTGGTGTGAGCTTAAAAATGCGTTCAATATCGGGAATGAACCCCATATCCAGCATACGATCAGCTTCATCGACAACCATTACTTCGATGCCAGTCAACAACAAACGCCCTCGTTCAAAATGGTCCAGCAAGCGCCCCGGAGTAGCGATCAACACATCTACACCGCGCGTTAGTTTAGCATCCTGATCACCAAACGAAACGCCGCCGATTAATAACGCCATCGTCAGTTTGTGATATTTGCCATATTTCTCAAAATTCTCCGCAACTTGTGCAGCAAGCTCACGTGTTGGCGCCAGCACTAAAGAACGCGGCATACGTGCACGTGCTCGGCCTTTAGAAAGGCGCTCAATCATTGGCAATGTAAACGACGCTGTTTTCCCTGTACCTGTTTGAGCGATGCCAAGTACGTCCTGCCTTGTCAATGCAGGAGGAATAGCCGCCGCCTGAATAGGTGTTGGCTTTGTATAACCAGATTCTTCAATAGCTTTCAGGAGCTTATCGCTCAGTCCCAGATCAGCAAATGTCATAGATTGTCTTGAGTTTTAACCGGAATGAACTGGTTCTTTGAACATTCAAAAAATTGCAGAGGAAACATTAACCCCTAATAGCAACTACTTTAGCCATTCCGTTAGGTTTAAGGCTGGCAACTGAATAAATACGCGCCGCTTTGCCAGTATCCATATGGACCATTTGTAAAAGGATCCATAGCGATGCGTTCATCGTATGCTAGTGCCTCAACCAGATAGGGAGGTTATGCGTCTTATAGTAGGACCATCTATAGAAGGAGGCCGGTTGCGCACGCTGCACTGCAGCGAAGTAATTTAGGATTATCGTATATGATTGTCAACAAAATCATAGCTTATTGATAAAACTATCCAGAAAATCAGACGGTAACTCTCTTCAATATTCAATTGCACGTGAGAGTAGCAATGCACACAAATGTCTGTTGACCATTAGCCACGATGTCCTGATCGATGAATTTTGGGATAGCACACATGACCTACACAGAACCTGACCAATCCTAAAGTGCCGCTACTTCGCCTGATACAATACTGTAATAAACACTATATCACGAACCTTCATGATTTGAAGGCCCGAGCATAAACTTTAGCTAAAGCGTTCAATTGCTCATTCGTAAATTCATACTTTATGGTCTCTTCAGTTTGGAGCTTTTTATCTGGTTGCTCAATATCTTCTTCATAATGATGGGATGGATATTTCATATTTTTATTCACCATATCCATATACGGACGTAATCTTTTCATCATCCCTTGTTGCGCGTCTATCGACGGTAGAAGTTTTTCCGGTTTAATATCTAACAAATTTTCAAACAAGGGATCACTCAACAATTGTCCCTTACTGCCCAAATACCTGTTTAACTCACGCTGAAACACAAGCTCCCCCAAAGTGAGGCTTCGATTAACTGTGGTAGATTTAGACGGCGTAATTACATCAGTTTTTACTGACAACCATGCAGCAAGCTCAGTAAGTAAATTTTTCTTGCAGATAGAATAATTCAGTATGCTTATCTTTGAAGTAAAATTAATGTGCGTGCGATCATGATATCGATCCAAAAAACGACTTAATTGACGAGGTGCGTTATACGTCTCACAATATTTGTCTAACGGCTTTGCCATACCGCTGCGTTTAACCAATTGCCTATAGCTGGAGACGGCATGGGAAACAGGGTTACGGCAAAATACCAACATTGAAACAGTTTCAAATCCGTTAGCTCTGCAAATATTACCCAGAAGCTCATCACTACCTTCAAACAAAAGGCGAGATATCAAACCTTCATAACTTAAAAGCACATTACCTTTTTGCGGAAAAATATAATCTTCTGCTTTGGATGGAGCATCAAATATATTACAAAAACTTATTCCATTACCACCACTATTGAGGCCATTGTCCGCACGCTCTATAGCCTTTGGGTTCACAGGATAAGCAATACCATTTTCGCTCAATGCTAAACGGCTAAGAGTTAAAGCCGTTTGTAAATAGCTAGTACCAGTTTTGCCCTGTCCAATGTGAAGGTAAAGTGTGCGCATCGTTTAACTCTGTTCAGTCTTTATATCGCTTTTAATCAAAAACAAGTAAACTAAACATCATAAATGCGCGCTACTGTCAAAAATAGAACAGCCAATTAGGGTGCTGTCCCAATTTAATCTGTT
>CAZGVP010000056.1:0-12075 GCA_964529135.1 uncultured Caulobacterales bacterium
CCACTCGTTGTAAAGATGACGAAAGAGTATTTCGCCCGCGAGAAGCGCTAGAGGGCAAGGCGTTCTAGCTATAATTATCTCAATGCTCAAGTGAGTATCTGAAATCAAAAATGGAAAGCACCCTTGACATCAAATTCAAGGTGCTTACCTTTATCCTGGCCGATAATAGTGCAATAATTGAGAAGGACTGAATGATGAAGCAGGGATTTAAGAGTTTTTTAACAGGTACAGTTGGTTTTATTGCGTTTGCCTCCTTGGGAGCTTGTAACACAGCAGACATAGATGGTGGTCGAGACGCTGTAGCGGCAGTGAAATCAGTAGTTGCTGAGAGTGCACCTGCAATTACCAGTGGCGATAGTCCAGCGATGTGGCGTTTGGCGGATGAAGATACCGAGATATTTTTATTCGGTACATTTCATCTTTTGCCGGCTGAAACTGAATGGCAGGCACCGGCAATGGAAGCTGCCCTTGCTGCAACCGATGTTGTTTATTTTGAAGCTGACACCACGAGCGCGGAAGCGCAGCAGCAATTACAACAGGCTGTGCAGCAATATGGGTTGAATCCTCCCGGGACGACTTTGTCTTCAATTCTTGGTGATGAACGTGCTGCTCGGTTTGGAGAAGTTGCTGGAAAATATGGTATTCCGCTTGCGCAACTGGAACCGCTTAAACCATGGCTTGCCTCTTTGTCGGTGACGGTACTTGCTTATCAACAAGCTGGTTTTGATCCGAATTCGGGGGTGGAAATGGTTCTTGAACCTCTCGCGAAAGCGCAGGGTGATGAGATCCGTTATCTAGAGCTTGGTGTTGATCAGATAAAAGCACTAGCCTCTCTTGATGATGCGCAGGATTTTGCAGCCTTCGATGATGGCCTAGAGCAACTGGCTAATATTGAGGGAGAGATTGCTAACTTGCTGGAAGCATGGCGCACAGGCAATGTGGCTGATATGGAGGACTTATTAGTGCGTTCGATCCGCGATGTCTCGGAACCTGCATTTCAAGCATTGCTGGTGAATCGCAATGCAAATTGGGTGACCCAGATTAATGATCTCATGGCTGGTGAAGGTGATTACTTTATTGCGGTAGGCGCTGGACATCTCGTGGGTGAGGATAGTGTAGTGGATATGCTGCAAGAGAGCGGCTTTAATGTCGAGCGGGTGCAGTAACTCGCTATTTGCAAGTGAGACTGATTGATATACAAGGGCGCGTTGGATCATATCCTTCGCGCCTTATTTTATACCATGTTTATTTTATAAGGGGTTTTGTCTCCGAATGGGTTTTACCAAAGAGCTTTGTGCGCTAGATGGTCGGCAATTGATTATTGTTGGATAACCCTGTCCGACCCGTACAAGGAGAATTTATATGGCTCGTAACAAGATTGCCCTTATTGGCGCTGGTATGATTGGTGGTACGCTTGCTCATATCGCAGCTCAAAAAGAACTGGGTGACGTAGTTTTATTCGATATTGCCGAAGGTATCCCTGAAGGCAAAGCGCTCGATATTGCTGAAAGTGCTCCTGTGGATGGCTATGATAGCAATCTAAAAGGAACACAGGACTATGCAGATATTGCCGGTGCACATGTTTGTATCGTAACTGCTGGTGTGCCGCGCAAACCCGGCATGAGCCGTGATGATCTGGTTGGGATCAATCTCAAGGTGATGAAAGCGGTGGGTGAAGGTATTGCTGCGCACGCGCCAAATGCACTGGTGATTTGTATCACTAATCCGCTGGATGCGATGGTTTGGGCATTACAGAAATTCTCAGGCTTGCCCCATAATAAAGTGATAGGCATGGCTGGAATTCTCGATAGCGCACGCTTTCGCCATTTTCTTGCAGATGAATTTAATGTGTCTGTTGAAAGTGTAACGGCCTTCGTACTTGGTGGTCATGGCGATACTATGGTGCCGCTAATCCGGTATTCTACTGTGGCCGGAATTCCACTTCCTGATCTGATTGATATGGGTTGGACGACACAAGATCGAATTGACGCGATTGTTGACCGTACTCGCAAAGGTGGTGGCGAAATTGTAGCACTATTGAAAACTGGTTCTGCTTACTACGCGCCGGCAGCTTCTGCCATTCAAATGGCTGAAAGCTATCTGAAAGATAAAAAAGTTGTTATACCGGGTGCAGCCTATCTTAATGGCCAATACGGCGTAAATGATCGTTATGTTGGTGTGCCAATGGTTCTGGGATCGGAAGGCTGCGAGCGTATCGTTGAAGTTAAGTTCACTGCAGAAGAAAAGAAAATGTTCGATCATTCTGTTGCTGCGGTGGAAGACTTGATTGAAGCTTGCATCAAGCTTGAACCTTCCCTCGGGTGACACAGATATCCAGAGTGCGTTTTGGCAATTGAATCAAAACGTGCTCTGGAGCTGTTTGTTGCTACTCTATCGACGCTTCAATTGTATCTGTTTTAACGATTATAGCGCCTTCTTCCGTCAGGGCGTTCTGATGGGAAGCGGCGTTTTTTATTGGTTTTGTATCCACTGTAAAATCCTTGTACGTAATTGCGGCTGGATTGACTGCGTGGGTAACCTGAGTAGAACCCCTGAACGTAGGGGATGCGCTTACCATAGCCCGAATAATGTCCGATCACTCTCACTTTGGCAGGGCGATAGCGTGGAACGACAATCACTTCTTTTTCAATGATAATCTCTTCTTCAATGAATACTGGTTCATTGCCAAGTAATGCCGGAAATTTTTTCGGGGTTGGCGCGGCTTTTGCGCGCCATACAGTGACGCCATTCTCGTGTTTGCGTTGAAAGGCGTCCCCTTGACCATCAAACCCGTGGGCTAGTTCAGTCATTAGCAATGTTGCACCTGCAACCAAGGCCATAAGCGTGATCATTCTATACGAGTTTGTTCCTATAGACTGCATGGAAGCTTTTTTCTGAACCATTATTTTATTTCTCCTAATTACTCCACCGGCATAATTGTGCGATATCATTGAGTGACGTGGCAAGGGGATTTTCTTGCTTTAATGGTTGCAATTATTGTCAAATGAACAGCTAGCAATTGATTTTCCTGTAAAACTATCGTCAAAGGCGTAAAGTTATTTCTGTTTCGCCATTTTATTGTAGGGCTTGAATTTAATGAAAATTCTATATTCGCATCGCACTCGTTCGGCTGATGGTCAGTATGTTCATATCCGTGCACTGACAGATTCGCTCTTGTCTCGAGGTCATAATTTACAAATAGTGGGCCCTGAAGGGGTTGTCGAAAGGGCAACGCGATCATTAGATGCGCAGGCTAGTGCTGCTGTTCAGGCTGAGAAAAAATGGAAGATGCCCAAACCGATTTATGAAATGGCTGAAATGGGGTATTCAATACCTGCCTATAATCGGCTTGCATCCACAGCAAAAACATTTGCGCCAGATATTTTGTATGAGCGTTATAATCTTTATTATCATGCTGGCTTGTGGTTGAAGAAAAAGATGGGATTACCATTAATTCTAGAGGTTAATTCCCCTCTGCGAGAAGAGCGAATGCGTCATGGAGGACTGGCCTTACAAGGTATGGCCAAGCGTAGCGAAGAAACGCTGTGGCGTGCGGCGGATGTGGTGTTGCCGGTTACCGGGGTGTTAGCGAAAAAAATTATCGATGCTGGTGTGCCAGAAGAAAAAATTCAAGTCATCCAGAACGGAGTTGATACAGCTTTTCTAAAGGAACAGGATGCTAGTGCTTTGAGAGAAAAGTATGGTCTTAAGGGGCGTTTGGTTCTTGGGTTCACTGGTTTTGTACGCGATTGGCATGGGGTTGACCGTATATTAAATTTTATGGCTGCTAACCCTGATCGTAACTTGCACTTGATGTTGGTGGGGGACGGTCCTGCGCGTGCTGAGTTGGAAGAACAAGCCAGAGCATTGAATATTGAGGATCGATTTACAGTAACCGGTATTGTGCAACGTGATACGGTTCCTTCTTATGTGTCGCTTTTTGATGTTGCTTTACAGCCAGCTGTGGTCGCTTATGCATCGCCATTAAAGTTGTTTGAATATATGGCAATGGCCAAACCAATTTTGGCACCAGCTTCGGCTAATATTAGCGAGGTGCTTACCGCTGATCATGATAGTCTTCTCTTTGCGCAAGATAACGAAGGAGCATTTCGAAAAAACCTTCTTGCATTAGTCAGTAAACCTGACTTGCGTATGAGGTTGGGAGCGGCAGCGCGTAAAACATTGGAAACACAAGATTACACCTGGGCCGGGAATGCGGGTCGGGTTGAGCGAATTGCTGAAAGTTTGCTTGGTCAATAAATAGTAAAGGGAGCGGCCAATGGCTATTGAACTGATTACGGACAGGCTTGTCTTGCGGCCAATGGGCTCGGGAGATGTGGATTCACATATCACGATGATGCAAGATCCAGTGATTGCGGCATTTTTAACACCCGAGGGTAAGCCCAGAGATTTGGGAAGCGAATGGCGCATGGCCGCGGCTATGGTTGGCCATTGGACGATCCGAGAATTTGGTTTCTTTTCGGTTTTTGAAAAAGAAAGTGGCGCCTGGATAGGGCGTGTTGGCCCATGGCAACCAGGTGATTGGCCCGGGTTAGAAGTTGGTTGGGCTATCGCATCAAACTATTGGGGGAGAGGGTATGCTCCGGAAGCAGCTCTCGCAACGATGGGTTGGGTTTTTGAAAAATTTCCTAGTTTGCAACGTATCATCAGTGTTATTGATTCGGACAATGAGAATAGCCAAATTGTTGCTCAAAAAGTTGGCGAAGAGAAAACTGATGAAATTTTCGATTTCTGGGGCCACAAGCTCAATATATGGGCGGTGTCTCGAGGCGAATGGTTGCAGAAATTTGGATAAGTATTCCTTATGTTTCTAGAGATTTCTTGAGGTCAGTTAAAGCCGCACGCCACGCATGTTTGAGTTTATCACATGTAGCTGCATCGCTTATCTTTGTGTGGTTGATAGAAATCTGTGATTTGTGTTTGCCTTTTTCGGTAATGTAAGCATCTACTCTGCCAGCTGCTGAACCGCTCCATGCTCCTCGAATTGTGTGTGGTGATTTTTGCGTGGTGATCATAATTTTTCCATCGGGGAGCCAGACTGCATCTCCGTTATCAAAATTGTCAAAAATTTTCTTTGCGGCCGTATTGATTGTGCGTGATGCCGTTGCCTGAAACCCGGACGGCATTTCATGCATCTGTCGCCCTTGAATATCTTTTTCAAACTGTCCGGCGATAGACTGTTGCCACCATGGGGAAACACCTGCGTCTTTGAGTATTTTGACAAGTTCTTTATGAGTTTTATCACAGCCATCGTTGTCGATCAGAAAGCTTATCCATGCTGACCAGTCTTTACCAGTAGCTTTCTTGATTGCGTCATCGCTTATGATTTTATCCATAAAATACTTTACTCTTCAGCGCGTAATGTTTTTATGAGGGGGAACAATGTGTATTGCCAATCTTGTGGCATGATTGGTCCTGTGTGTTTGTGCCGTATACGTCCTTTTTTGTCAATGATAAATGTCTCAGGTGCACCTGTTACACCAAAATCTATCGCGGTTCGCCCTTTGGCATCATCACCAATTCGGTCGTAAGGGTTACCAAATCGTGTAAGCCAAATTGCGCCATCACCTGGTTTATCTTTCCAGTTGAGGCCCATTAAAGGAACTTTATCCTGCCTGGAAATTGACATCAGCAAAGGGTGTTCTACCCGGCATGATATACACCAAGATGCAAAAACATTCACAAGGGTGACATCCCCGTGCAAATCTTTGGTTGTTAATCCTGGGGGTAATTCTACTGCACTATTAGCCGTGATGGCAGGTAAATCAAATTCTGGTACAGGTTTATCGATAAGAACTGATGAAAATGGATCATCAGATGTTTGAAGTGAGTGATAGAAAACAGCCCCCAGAAAAACCATAAGAATGAGGGGAAGTCCGAAAAGTAATTGACGCATGGATATCATTTTGAATAGTTATTTGGATTGAAAGGTGTTTTTGATTATTCAGTTTGTAAAGCTCCCGAAATTGAGCTGAGTACGGAGCGCGCATCGTACATATTTTCTTCATCAGGTTGCGGATTATTACCCATTAACACTTCAAGGCGAGCGGTATAAAAAGCCCGAGCGCCAATTGTACCTAAATCCCCGCCGACGCCAATGCCGACACCTGATCTACGCCCAATTCTACCACTGCCAACGCCGGCCCCAAGGGATACGCCACCACGTTCCTCACCATCAATGGAACGGTCGACGACATTAAACCAGTCATAGCCTTCATCCAAGGTCAATTCTGCTGCGCGTTGCAGAGCCAAGCTTTCCACTGTTTCTGGCGGTGTGCCACCGGAACCGCGGTATACAACGCGAAACCGACCCTTTTCTATCTGGGTATCAGTGTAGCCAAACTTGCCTCCATTAGCGGGGCCATAGCCTACAGGGCCTGAACTGGCGCAAGCGGTGAGGGCAAAAATTGCTGTGAGCGTCGCGACAAGTGTGTGCATTGGAGCCTCCTTGTTTATTCGCTGATTGTACAGTGGCAATTTGTTTGCGACAATAGCGTTGGATGTGATTATCTTTGCGACAATCCAGCAAACCTTGTGTTCGGTAGTTGATGTGCTTAAAGCGCGGGAGTAGGCTCTAACGCAATATTGAGGATATCTGCCATGTCACACACTGCCAAAATTTCATCTGATCTTCCTGCCTTCGACTGGCAGGACCCATTGTTTTTGGATCGTCAACTTTTAGATGAGGAGCGAATGATCCGCGATGCCGCCCATGCCTATGCGCAAGGTGAGTTGATGCCGCGGGTAGTTTCGGCAAACCGCGAGGAGCGATTTGATCGTGAAATTATGAATGAGATGGGTGCGCAGGGGTTGCTTGGGGCAACTTTACCAGAAGAATATGGTGGAGCGGCTGCTAATCATGTAGCATACGGATTGATTGCGCGTGAGGTGGAGCGTGTCGATAGTGGATACCGATCAGCAATGTCCGTCCAATCTTCTTTAGTTATGCATCCTATTTTTGCTTTTGGAGATGAAGCGCAGCGAAAAAAGTATCTTCCGAAATTGGCCAGCGGTGAATTTGTTGGCTGCTTTGGTCTTACCGAAACCGATGGCGGGTCAGATCCGGGTGCTATGCGGTCTCGAGCGGTTAAGGTTGATGGCGGTTATACACTGAACGGATCAAAAATGTGGATCACGAACTCGCCAATATGTGATGTCGCGGTGGTGTGGGCCAAGCTTGATGACGTTATCCGTGGTTTCATTTTAGAGCGAGATATGGAAGGTTTTTCTACACCAAAGATCGACGGGAAGCTTTCTTTACGTGCCTCAGTAACTGGCGAAATTGTTATGGATGATGTTTTTGTTCCAGATGAAAATCTGCTGGCAAATGTCAAGGGCTTGCGCGGACCTTTCTCTTGTTTGAACAAAGCGCGGTACGGTATTTCCTGGGGGGCAATGGGCGCTGCTGAAGCGTGCTGGCACGGTGCACACTCATATGCGATGGAGCGTGTTGTATTTGGAAAACCTATTGCAGGTACGCAATTAGTACAGAAAAAACTAGCTGATATGCAAACTGATATCGCGCTCGGTCTACAGGGCGCATTGCAATTAGGGCGCATGCTTGATGAGGGTTTTTGGGCACCAGAGGCAATATCACTAATGAAACGGAATAATTGCGGTAAAGCTCTCGATATTGCTCGTGTTGCTCGTGACATTCATGGCGGCAACGGTATTTCTGAAGAGTATCACGTGTTGCGTCATGCTATGAATTTAGAAACAGTTAATACCTATGAAGGCACACATGATGTTCATGCACTTATATTAGGGCGTGCGCAGACGGGGCTGCAAGCATTCATATAGATGTTTATCCAGTTTTAAAGAGAAAAATATTATCTACTAACATACCTCTTGTGATTCTTGCGTTTTGGGCGAAAGGCTTGGTTAGGGTATTATGATATTTTGCGTCTGAATTAGGTGATCAGTTATATCGGTACGGTTAGTTCCTCGAGAAAAATCGATTTATCTATGGCTGTTTTCTTGGTGACAAATTTTGGTTTAAAATAACGAAAGTTTAGTAAAATTTATGCGCGAAATGATTTTCTGAAACTGCGGGTCAACGGTTTTAGGATGTAGTTCGCAAAGGGGGCCTTGTCTACAACCAGATATACATCAACCGGGAGGCCGGAGTATAATTTTCTATGCTCTTGTGTTGTTGATGCCTTTAATATTTTCGAGGGAATGACTAATCTCGCTTTATAATACAGCCGTCCTGATTTCTTATCTTCCGTAACATCGGTCGATATGCTTTCCACATGGGCCGTCAATTCAGGCATATCTCTTTGTGGAAGGCTTGAAAAAACAATTTTTGCTGCCATGCCACGACTAATCGCGTGGCTATCACGAGGAGCCAAATCCACTTCAATCAGTAATGGCTCATCAACGGGAACGATATTCGTTATTAACTCGGCTGATCTAACATAACTCCCGATCGTATTAATATTCAGGTTATTGACTTGCCCGTTCACTGGTGCCGTTATTGTTGTGGCGAGAATAAATCCGTTAATTTCAATGAGTTTCTTTTTTCTTTCAGCGATCAATCTTGACAATTCTGCGAGCCGCGATAGGCGTTCAAAATCATCTTCAATTGTGATGCGGTTAGATTCCAAATGTATACGATCACGCTTAGCTGTAATCGCTGCAAACTCAGCCTCGGATCGTTGTAGGGGTCCTTTGAGAGCCGCTTCTTGAATAAGGAGTTCGTCTATCGCCGACCTGGACACAATTCCATCATTCAAAAGTTCTTTGTTCCGGTTGATAACTCTGTTTAAAAGAGATAATTCTTCACGACGCGCCGTGATTTCCGCTTGCCGAGATTTGACTTGAACCTTTAATGCGAGTTTTGCTCGGGCAAAATCTTCCTGAATATTTTTTTCTGCGCTCTCTTTGTGTTCTCTGCGATTGACTTCCAAAGACAAAAGGTTTTCCAGACCATATTCTTGAGCCAATTTTGAAATAAGGGGTGAAAATTTTTTTTCTGTAAAATTTTGATTCTGATTCTTCAAGCTATCACTTTCAGCTGTGAAGACAATTAATTCGGTTGCAATAGCCTCACGTTCAGCTTGAAGAACATCGTCATTAAATTGTAGCAACAGATCTCCTGTCTCCACATATTGCTCTTCGGATACGTTAATACTTTTGAGCGTACCGCCCTTATCATGAATAATGCTGCGTGTATCTCGTATTGAGGAAATATGACCAGATGCAACTACTGATTGAGGAATTGGTACTAAAAATAACAATGCTAACAATAAAAAAATTGTTGCAGAAAAAATACCTATCACACCCAGGAAAAAGCGAGATATCATATTTTTGAAATCTGCGTGAGAGGTTTGTTGGGTCATCTAAATAGCGAACTTTTCTTGAAGGTTTAAATTATTATTTGATAATTTGCGTTCAAATTTTAAACTGATTACTAGCCGATCATTATCGTCATGATGTTCATAGGCATCAGTGACCATTGAAAACAATATCGTTTTACTCAATTCGTAAACAGATAGATTTGTTACATCTTTTATGGATGGTTTGGGTGGGGGTTCGTGATGGTTTTTTGACAACCCAAGGGAATCAAATCCGTTGCAGTAAATATCAAATCCAATCCCAAATTCTTCATAGTTAATGACGATCGAGTGTTTTGTTTCTGTGTTAGAATCAGGGTGAGCTCGAATAATGTTAAACACCTCTATTAGGGCGCTCTCTGCCCTGGCTCGTATTGCAATATCGTCGCTTCTGGCTAATTGAACATCCAACCATCTTGCTAAACGTGATATTTCGTCAAGATTGAGGTTAAGATCAATTTGGCTACGATTGAGAGACAATCGGCTCAACACTTCAGCGCGTTCTCCAAAATCACGTAACCTGCCATTTTCCAGGCACATCAATTTATCAGCAACGCTTAACAACCCTGCACGTTGCGCAATCAATATAATTGTATGCCCATGGCGTTTTAGTTCGCCAATTAAATTTATTAGGCTCTTTTCACCTCGTTCATCCAGGGATGCTCCTGGTTCATCAAGGACAATCAACTGCGGTTCTCCAAAAATTGCACGGGCGATATTCAATCGTTTTGCAATTCCGGATGATACAACTTCAGTCGAGATAGCCAATGAAGTATCGAATCCATCAGATAATTGGCGCACACTTTCTTCTGCGTCAACACGAGTTACAGCTTTCAAAACATCGTTTTTTGATGCATCAGTTTCAAACCGGGCAATGTTTTGTGCAATTGTCCCTAACAGGAATTGATCAGTTTGCGGGGCAAATCCGATTAACTTGGATTTTTCGAACTCTGATATCTGATTGTATGGGATGCCATCAATTGAGATGTTACCTATCGGTGCGGTGCGTACTCCTGCAATTAACTCCGCCAGTGTTGACTTTCCAGCATTTGAAGGTCCAAGTATTGCAATACACTCTCCTGGTTTCGCTTCAAAACATATTCTGTCCAGGACAGGTTCCGCGCCACGCGACCTTGGAACAGAAATGTTATTGACCTGCAATAGAGGGGAAATATGTTTTGGGATGATTTGTTCATTTGATTCGCTAGCATGCAACGTTAGGTCTAATTTTTTTAATCGAGTATAGGAAGATTTTGCGGTCATAATGGATGTCCATCCATATGAAATTTGTTCAATTGGCTGCAGAGCCTTAGCGATGATAATGTATCCTGCAATCATGGCACCGCTGGACAAACTTCCATTCATCACTAATAAAGCACCTGCTCCTAGGGAAACAATCTGCGCGCACTGACGCAATGCTCTAGATAAACCGCTTATCATTTCTGTGCGTAATGATGATTTTGAATCGCAAACCAGACTTTCAAATAAATTGTCTTTAAATTGACTACCAAGATTATCAAATATGCCCATTGTTCGGGCTAAAACATTTGCACTATTTAGGGAGTCAAATTTTGAGAGCGCACGTTTACGAATCTCAAAAGCTTCTTGGTGTAGGCGCCCATTTAAGGCCATAGATAAATAAGAAAGTGACAGTAAAATAACAGCGGTTATTAAAGCAATGGCCAGAAATGCTGGATGCACCAACCACAAAACCATAAAAGCAATAATAGATAGAGGGATATCAATGATTGTTGTTGAGCCTGACCGAACGAAATTACTTATTTGCTTTACATCACCAATTGATTTTACTCTGGCATCACCCTCCAATTGACTTTTTTCAATCACACTATTGGTGAGCTTCATCTCAAGCCAATTTGCAACTTTCAAATGTAGCATACGCCTTAAAATATCGGCAATTGACAAAATTCCAAATGCAATGCAACCAAAAGCTAGTAAAAAAGCAAGAGTATTGGCATCCTGACTTGGGACAACACTATCCATTACGATCATCATGAATAGAGGGCTGGTGAACCCAAATATATTCAGAATAATGCCAAGTGCAAAAGACCAACCGAGTACTGATTTTAAATCAGAAAGTTGTTGGGTTAAATTCCTATCAACTGATGGAATCGACATAAAAGATCTCTACGCACCGAATGTGAAGTTATCTTCGGATAAGTCATCGGCCGATACATTGACTAAAAACAACCGATCTCCTGCTTCGCCTCCAAACTCCCCCAGTTCAATACTGGCAGCCCAGCCATGGTCTTGTACACTGTTGGCAACATCTTCCCAAGTTAGGCCATATGAGGAGAGGTCTATAATGTCATGGTTGACTTCAAAATCATGGATCATATCTTGGTCAGAACCAGGTGAGAATAAGAATAAATCTGAAGCGCCATCACCTGACCATTCCCCGCCCCACATATGATCGTCATCTTCGCCGCCTTCAATCGTATCAGCTCCTATACCGCCGACCAGTTGATCAGTGCCAGAATTACCGGCCAAGGTATCATCACCTTCGCCGCTAAGCACAAAATCGTTCCCATCATTTCCGCTGAGGTTATCAGAACCAGTGCCACCCTCAATATGGTCAGCACCAGTGCCGCCGGTAATAAAGTCATCGCCTTCATCGCCAAAAAGTTTATCATCACCAACACCACCATCTGTCTTTCCCCCCTATAACTGATCCACGAATTTTGTAATTCTCTACGAAAAA
>CAZGVP010000057.1:0-12030 GCA_964529135.1 uncultured Caulobacterales bacterium
CAGTCGGAATATGCACCACTGAAATCAGTGTTATTGCACACCCCTGGCAAAGAATTGGAAATGTCTGTAGATCCCACCGCCGCACAAATGCTCGACACCCTCAATGTCGACCGAGCACATAAACAGCATATGAGCTTATGTGCAGCTTATGAAGCAGCCGGCGTCACCGTTCATTATGTTGCCCCGGACGATATGCCATCACCCAATCAAATGTTTTGTGCCGATCTTTTCTTTATGACTCCAGAAGGCGCCGTGTTGGCGCGTCCCGCATCAACAGTGCGTGCTGGTGAAGAGCGCTGGATCGCGCGCCGCCTTGCAGATATGGGCGTACCGATTATGCGTGCCATTCGCGGGCGCGGCACCTTTGAGGGTGCAGACGCCATGTGGCTTGACAATAAGACCGTAATTGTCGGCTGTGGGTTTCGCACCAATGATGAAGGTGCTGATCAGCTGGAAAGCATACTCGCAGAAATGGGGGTTGACCTGATCAGGGTCGACATGTCCGTCGGGGCAATGCATTTAATGGGTATGCTGCGCATCGTAGATAAAGATCTGGCCATTGCCTGGCCAAAACGTTTTGTCCATCGTGGAGCAACAGCCCTGAAAGAACGTGGCTATGAGCTCGCGTGGTTACCTGACATTACAGAAGTTGAACAACGCAAAGCGTTTAACATCGTAACCCTTGCTCCCCGCAAAGTTTTGATGCCGGCAAACTGCCCGACCATTCAAGGCTTTTTAGAAGATCACGGCATTATTTGTCACACAGTAGATATGGACGAAATCGTCAAAGCTGCTGGGGCGATTGGTTGTCTGACAGGCATCGTTCATCGTATGGGTTAATTTGCGGATTTATGTAGAAACCACACCTAGCCTATTAGGACTACACGATACTGACGTACTCCCTTTTTCTATGTGATCCGATTGAATAATTTTCCGATTTCAAGGTCATGGTGGTGATGAGACCGCTATACGATTTTTCCCGTCATGCAATCAAAGAAGTAGGCCTCGATATTCAGTGAGATTTACCGAAATATCTTTGCCTCAACTTATAGAATCAATCTGCCCGGATTTTCTTCTCAAATGGTGCAAAACATGGCTTAACACACACTAAAATCATATAAACATCAGCGCGATCCTAATAATCCCTTAAGAAAAAATTCAACAAGCGCAGTTAAACTCAGCGAAACATTGTCGTGTTCAGATTGGGCTTTTCGTGGAACCAGAAAATCGTCTCTTATTTGCGTTTGGCACATTCATTTTGCCATTTATCGTATTTACAGCCATGTCTTTTTGGAAGAATGGTCGCAAAGCTTGGCATTGGTCAGACGAAATGATAGGGAGTGTACGCACTAACATTGCCGTTCTTTTGATAAACTCACTAGCTGCACCCATTATGTTTCTCACCCTTGACGATATCCAAATAGTCATTGGTAGCTTGGGGCTATGGTCACTAGACCCTTTAATTTGGAAGGCTTTACCAGTTTGGGGGGCTATGGCTACTACTGTAGTGATTGTCGATTTCACAGATTACTGGATTCATCGCAGTATGCATATTGGACCATTGTGGCGAATTCATATGGTTCATCATTCAGATGCCCACCTAAATCATACAACTTCATACCGTATTCATATCCTGCAATCGGTATATATGAATTGTGTCATGATGGTTGTCGCAACATTTCTTTCTCTGCCCGCCATCACTGCGGCCATAAGCATTTTAGGACTTAATATGTATAATAAATTTGTTCATATTGATGCTGACATACACTTTGGCCCATTCAACAAAATTCTGTCATCTCCCAGATTGCATAGATGGCATCACGCAGAAAACCCGGAATCCTATGGCAAAAACATCGCTAACATTTTTAGCCTATGGGATGTTTTGTTTGGAACATATTACTTGCCTGGAAAATGTACTGAGAATATTGGATTTCATGGTAGGCCAGCAAATAACCTGCTTTTAATCATGAGCTGGCCGTTCAAGATGTGGTTTGAGGATATGAAATTTACTGCAAACCAGAATAAGCACAAACAAAAATCCACCTAATATTATCACTTACCGCCCGATTACGATATCTGTTTGAAAATTATTCCACCGGATACGGTCCGTCCTCAAATACTTCTCGATGATAACCTTTCCGGCCTATAGTTTCAGCAAGCGCACTAGCAGGACGAAGGCCTTGAGCTACTCGATCAAGCATTGTATGAAAATCATACTCTGGCTACCAACCAAGGTGTTCACAAGCTAGGCGGTTATCGTACACCCGGTCTAATGAGGGGAACATTGTCCACCCCCTATCCTGATAAACCTGATTATCATTTTCAAATGCTTCACGGCTACACTTGTTATCATCATCTTCAGGAAAAAACCGGGATGTCCTGAGCACCAGGCATGGCACCCCCTCCTTCTTGAACGTCAATTCACAAAGGTTTTCTGCTGCTAGCTTTGTAATACCATAAATATTTTTCGGCACTGGCACAACATCTTCTGAAATCCAAACAGCAGGCTCTCCCGTCTCTGGCCGCATCGCATTCCCAAAAATGCTTGTGGTACTAGTAAAAATAAAGGCAGAAACATTATTAGCTGTTGCAGCTTCAAGTAACGCAAGTGTGCCAGAGATATTGATGTCAACAAACTCTTGAGGGGTATGCGTAACAATATGAGGTTTATGGAGCGTTGCTGTATGCAAAATTGCACTAACACCCTCAGTAATACTGATCAACAAAAGCACGATAGGTAATTGAGCCTTGATGAGTGGTAAAAGGCCCTTTCAATATGTCTGCAGCAATATAGTCATGCCCTCGATCTTTAAGGGTACGGACAATCGCCTCTCCCAGGTGCCCAGAACTTCCAGTCACTAAAATTTTCATGATGAAAGCCGCATCGACAAAGGATAAAAAGCGACAAGCAATAACAATTGTCCACTATGCTCCCTTTGTTGCCGCAATCCAGCGGTCAATTTTTGCTTCCAGCACCGGGAGTGGCATAGATCCGGTTAAGAGTACTTCGTCATGAAAATCTTTAACGGAAAAGGCCTCCCCTAGCTCCAACTCAGCACGTTTACGCAATTCGCCAATCTTTAACATCCCGAGCTTGTATGAGGTCGCTTGCCCTGGCCAAACAATATACCTTTCGACTTCACGGGTCATAGAGGCACGTGTATTGCCAGTAACATCAACCATATAGTCGATAGCCTCTGCGCGATTCCATCTCTTATGGTGAATGCCACTATCAACAACCAAACGCGCCGCTCGGAATAACTCTGATTGCAAGCGCCCTAGATTGCCGAGCGGGTCCCCCTCATACATCCCCATCTCCTCCGCGACTTGTTCAGAATAGAGTGCCCACCCTTCCGAAAACTCAGAATACCCCATCATATTGCGTACCAGTGGCAAATCCGGGATAGCCCGTTGCAATGATATCTGGAAATGATGGCCTGGCACTGCTTCATGGTATGTAAGCGTCTTTAGAGACATTTTCGGCCAATCAGCCGTATCTTTTAAATTAATCCAATAGATGCCAGGACGTGTCCCATCAAGCGATGGGCCCGTATAATAGCCCCCTGGTGAAGTATCTTGTTCATAAACTGGAATACGGCGCACTTCCACTGGTTGAGCGGGTAATGTACCGAACCAGTCACCTGATTTATCCATAATTTCGGCAACTTGCATTTTTAATTCGTTCAAAAGCTCGCCACGACCATTATCATCATTCGAATACTGATTTTCTGCGCGTTTCCCGATAGCATCCATTCGTTCAGCGACACTTCCGGTTTCATAACCCTCACCTTTAAGAATAGCATCCATCTCAGTCGAAATACGGGCAACTTCTGCAAGACCTAATTCGTGTATCTCTTCACCATCACGCCCCTGCGCGCCATAAGAATCAAGCGCATGCTGATAAAATTCCTCACCTTGAGCCCCCAAACGCCAAATGCCGTCACCCTCAATAGATAACGGAATCAACCCTGTGAGCGTTTCCTCAAGGCGGCTGTATGCTGGATAAACTTCATCGCGTACGATCTCAGCCGCCCGCAATTGCCAAGCACGAAGAGCATCAGCGTCAACATCATCAATCTCACTTATCTTTCTGCCAAAAGTCGTAACTAATGGGTTATCTTCAGGCGCGCTTGATGTGAAATTTCTCATGGAGCTACTGGCCCCTTGTAAAGCGAATACCGGCGGGACAACGCCAAGATCAGAATCCGCTCTTACCATCTGCCCCACCTCATCAAGCGCATTAGACATGGCAGAAAGGCGAGACAAATATGCTTCTACATCCTGTGCTGAAGATAGCGGTTGCTCATTTTGGAGTAATCTCGGTAGTGATAGATGAAGACCACTGAGTTGTGTAATTCTATATGGAGAGTTTGATCCCCAATATTGTGTACCACCAAAGTTAAACTGGTTTCGGCGTGCACCTGTTTCATATGCATTTTGCAAAATATCATAGGTTACAATCATGTCGGCAGGCAAAACATCTCGATTGATACCTGCTAACTCTATCAGGAATTCTTCATTATTCGTAAGTGCTACCTGCCCCGCTTCAAAGCCATAACTCGACAAACGAGATTGGAAACCCTCTCCAGCAATACTCTCACTAACCCCTAACCGTGTTGCCGTTTCTGGTGAACTCGCCAGCACTGCGTGTCCATGGCGTTTCATCATTGCGATCAGTGCAGTGGCTTCGTGCGCAGGATCTGTGGCAGTTTCCACAGCCGGGGCCAACTCTTCAATATTGTTTTCCGCCGTGATGTCAGCATCAGAAGATTTATCACCGCTACAACCAGCCAATAGAAAAATGGACGCTAGCGCTGTGACGGCAGCTGTATCATATCCACAATTTAAAATGTTTCGGATCTTCTTCATGTCCCCGTCCTCTTCTGCAAAATCTGCTTGTAATTCCCTTACCACCTATAAGAACGGCTACGAGAATCAATTAGTAAAAACTCATCAGTCGGATACAATTACGCCCTATTCATACACGAACACACCGAATCCAAGTCGGTAGAGTATATGGATAGTAACCTACAATATTGCGCCCTGAGTCTGCATTGCATCATAGCAACACCTACCCAAAAAGCGCCTTAGCGACAGGAAAATACTGGGTACAAATAGAAAATGCCGGACTGCTCAAAAACAACCCGGCACAAATAAATAGTGATCAGTGGGAGATTAATCCCTTAATGCAGGGGTTAACTATCATCCCGCGGGATTTCTTCGCCTGTTTCCTGATTTACCACTTTCATAGAGAGGCGAACCTTACCGCGGTCATCAAAACCAAGAAGTTTGACCCAAACTTCATCTCCTTCACTCACAATATCGCTAGTGTGTTCAGGGCGCCCAGTGGTAAGTTGGGAGATATGAACTAGCCCATCACGTGCACCAAAGAAGTTCACGAACGCGCCAAAGTCCATCACTTTAACAACTTTACCTTTGTAAATCTCATTCACTTCAGGCTCAGCCACAATCGAATGGATCCACTTATAAGCTGCTTCAATTTCTTCTTTAGAGCTTGAAGCAATCTTGATTAGGCCTTCGTCATCAATATTGATTTTCGCGCCTGTTTCCTCAACGATCTGACGGATGACTTTACCACCAGTACCAATGACATCACGAATTTTGTCTTTTGATATCTGCATCGTTTCTATGCGTGGTGCATATTCTCCAAGATCGGCACGCGCATCTGTGAGTGCTTTGGACATCTCGCCAAGAATATGCATACGACCATCTTTTGCCTGGCCAAGAGCTGTATCCATGATCTCCTTGGTAATACCAGCAATCTTGATATCCATCTGCAACGAGGTAATACCCGCTTCAGTTCCTGCCACTTTAAAGTCCATGTCACCAAGGTGATCTTCATCACCAAGAATATCAGAGAGAACAGCAAAGCGCTCGCCCTCAAGGATCAAGCCCATCGCGATACCTGCAACCGGACGTTTGACCGGAACACCAGCATCCATCATTGCCAATGATGATCCACATACTGTAGCCATGGATGATGAACCATTTGACTCAGTAATCTCTGACACCAGACGAATTACATAAGGGAACTCTTCTTGGGATGGCAAAACCGCTTTGAGTGCGCGCCAAGCTAACTTGCCATGCCCGATCTCACGACGGCCTGTACCGCCCATGCGACCAACTTCACCAACAGAGTATGGAGGAAAGTTGTAGTGCAAAAGGAAATTTTCTTTATAAGTGCCTGAAAGAGCGTCGATAAATTGTTCATCTTCGCCTGTACCCAAGGTTGCAACTACGATCGCTTGCGTCTCTCCACGAGTGAATAATGAGGAACCGTGCGTACGCGGTAAAATACCAACTTCAGAAACAATGTTCCTGACAGTTTTTGTATCACGACCATCAATGCGTTCACCAGTATCAAGAATAGCGTTACGAACAATATCTCCTTCAATTGCTTTAAAGACCGAACCGAGCACTGTTTTGCTCATAGCAGTCTCGTCTTCAGGATCACAGAGCGCCTCAACTGCTTTTTCTTTAGCTGCAGCGATTTTCTCCTGACGGTTTTGTTTCACAACTTCCTTATAAGCAGCACGAACATCAGTTTCCACAAGTTCGCGTACTTTAGCTTCTTCACTGCTGTAATCAGGGGCTACAAAATCCCAAGGTTCTTTTGCGCTTTCTTCTGCAAAATCAATAATGAAGTTGATAGCGTCTTTTGCGGCATCATGACCGTAAACGACCGCGCCAAGCATCACCTCTTCTGAAAGCTCGCTAGCTTCAGATTCAACCATCATAACCGCATCTGAAGTGCCAGCCATAACCAGATCAAGGTCGCTTTCCGCTGTCTCATCAATAGTTGGGTTTAAGAGATATTCACCATCTTTATATCCAACACGAGCGGCGCCAATCGGACCAAGGAAAGGAAGCCCAGAAACCGTGAGCGCCGCAGATACGGCAATCATAGCAACCACATCACTGTCGTTCTCACCGTCATGAGATAGCACTTGAGCGACTACCAAAACTTCATTTTTAAAACCATTGGCAAATAATGGTCGGATCGGGCGATCAATCAGACGTGAGGTTAGCGTTTCTTTTTCCGTTGGGCGCCCTTCTCGTTTGAAATAGCCACCCGGAATGCGACCAGCAGCATAGTATTTCTCCTGATAGTGAACAGTCAGCGGGAAAAAATCGAAGTTCGGGTTAACAGACTTAGCGCCAACTACAGTGGCCAATACGCTGGTTTCACCATAAGTCGCTAAAACAGCCCCATCAGCCTGACGCGCAATACGGCCTGTTTCAAGGGTCAGAGTCTCCCCACCCCATTCGATGGATTTTTTTGTAATATCAAACATATTTGTTTCTTCTTTCATATTGCCCCTCAAACACCGGATTGTGCCGGGGCGGTTTTTTGGCCAATAAAACAAAAGCCGCTCCTGATCTCCAGATGCGGCTTACTATTCAATTAACCCTTATGTGATGGTTCTGCTTACTATCTTGGCGCAGACCATACGACATTTCCATAAGCATCGCCTCATTGCGAGCTTCAGAATTTTGAGTGCAAAAAGAATGATGCAGAGCCGCAAAACACAGCCCGCAAGCACCTTGTTGCGATAATTTGTTTTTTGTCAGTGTGAGCGTCGAATTACGCTTCATAGATTGCACCAGACCCTATTGGGGCGCCCTTTTCGGAGCCAGCGAAAGCAGCCGGATTGCTCTTTCACTATTTGTAAGTTCAAGGTGGCGTAATGCACCTAGTAAGTAAGCCGACTAGCGACGAAGCCCGAGTCGCTCAATTAGAGATTTATAACGCGCTTCATCATTGCGTTTTACATAATCCAAGAGGCGGCGACGTTGCGATACCATTTTCAACAGCCCGCGGCGTGAGTGATTATCTTTTTTGTGATCTTTAAAATGGCCAGTCAGATTGGAGATACGCTCGGACAGAATAGCAATTTGCACATCTGGAGATCCCGTATCACCTTCCTTAGTGGCGTATTCTTTCATCAGCGCAGCTTTGCGCTCAGCAGCAATAGACATATTTTTCTCCGCGACGCCTATATTGATATGGTGCCAGGGCATCGTCCAGCTGGCTGGCCTATAGACCAGCGCAAGATTGAATGCAACCCCATAGCTTAACTCAAGATAGATTGAGAACGATCAGCTGCTAAAAATAGAAGCTCTAACTAGTTTTTAGACGCCTGGATTGTGAAATTGACATCCACAATCAGGCTCACCCAATCACCATTTTTCCATTGACCAACACCCACATCAAAGCCGTTACGAAATAACTGAACACCACCTTCAGCCTTTGCCTCGTTGCCCTCAACAGCGAGGGAAAAAGGTAATATTATTTCCTTGCTTATATCGCGGATAGTCAAAATGCCTGCTGCTTCATACTGACCAGCTTCAACACCTGTTGTAATGCTCGTTGAGCGAAAAACAGCTCTTGGATGTGTTTTTACATTGAACCAGTCCTCTCCCGGCAAAGCATCATCTCTTTGCTTATCGCCAGTTTTAGCCGACACAGTTTCCACAATAACTTCAATTGTCGATGCATCAAGGTTCGCAGGATCAAAACGTATATTCGCTATAAAGCTCTCAAACTCACCTGAAAAAGGTTTTTGCACCTGCGTGCCACTGAACCCTAAAATAGAACGATCATAATCCACCACCCATAACGCCAGTTGTTGTTCTGGTTTCACCGCAGTTTTGCTCACCTCAGAAGCTTTTGGTTCCCCATTCTCTTCTCGTGTATCTGCCGCTTCTGTTTGCGGGGGCACTGATTCTTCTTTAGATACGCTAGTGCTCGTATCATCTTTAACGAGTTCATTTGGCAGAGTTTCGACTTCTTCGGAATTAGGTGCAGCCGCCGCAACAATTTCTTCATCTGTGGACGATTCAGCTGGCGGTGTCTCAGGTTTACTGCAGGCACCGAGCATTAATAGAGCCATCATCAACGCGTGTGTGCGTGACATTCTATTCAGCATTTTTAGCTATTCCTCTGTTTTAATATCGGCAACATTCGAACAAGAACGTTATCCCTGTCTTTAAAATGATGTTTTAAAGCGGCGCCAATATGGAGGGCTAACAACCCCGCCATCGCAAAAGCCAAATACTCATGAAGCCACTTAAAAAGATCTTCCAGCGCCTTGGTATCAGCTACCCCTTCCCAGAAGGGTAAATGCGGTAACCTTATAGTATCGAACAAATAAGTAGATATTTGTAATGGCGATACAGATACGATTGCCCATCCGATTAACGGGATGACGATCATAAATCCATAAAAGGTAATGTGCGTCAAAGAAGCAATACCTCGCTCCCATGATGCCATAGTTTCAGGATGGGCTGGTGGCTGATGTCCCAAACGCCATAATAAACGCAGCATCGACAAGATGAGGATCAAAATCCCAATAGATTTATGCAATTGATAAATCTCAAAAGTCAATGAACTGGTTTTAGGGAGAAATTTCACCATCAAAACACCACCACTCAATTGACCAATAATCAGCACAGCAACTAACCAATGAAGGAGAATGGCAACTCCAGAATAACGATTTACAGATTTACCAGAGCGGTCGGTCATAGTTTTCCAATTACGCTTATCATGAACAGAAAATATAACGACTTTTCACTAACAAGCCAATCTTCTGTTGAATTACCTGCCATGTCATACACCATCAGCTTTATATGATACCACAGTGCAGACCGCGAATGTAACATTAATGCCCGGGCTTGGCGGCTTCCACAACACCAACCATAGGCCCCATAGGTAACCCCTTGTCGTGACGACCAAGGTTTTCAGCATATAACTTTGAAATAGAACCATCCAGAAAAAGAGCATCTGATAGTTGTAGCCTATCACGAAATAGGCTCGCAAATTCATGAAAGGTTACACGTCGCCTTGAAATCGCAAACCAGACTTCGCTACCATCCCCACTTACACCAACACCATTCCGCTTTTTTTGTGAGGTCGAATTTAATCGAAATTTTGGGTGGATACCCCTGTCCAACAATAATATTGGCCCGGACTGCGTTGCCCAAATTGGTTTCTCGCCTGAGTTCAGAAATGTTGATGTTTCGCGAACTCCAGCCAGAAGGCGGCCATTTGCATTTTTACTAATATAAAAAATACCATTTGGCTTAAGATGAAAATTTCCAGGACCATCATTGGAATTGGCTTCTTTTACAACCTTGCCATCAGAAACGAAATATCCAACCGGCCGTAAATTTAAATCATACATACCCGCATTCATTGCAAATAAAAGGCGCTTATCGTCTTGAGCAACCATAGCTTCAAGAGTCGCGAACGTACCTATGGGGCCTCCCTCGGGGGTTTCTAAAAACAGCCTGATTTCATGGTCTATAATTTTAAATCCGCAAACAGAATAATCATTCTCAACATAGGTAATGTCATAGCAATTGCCATCCGCAGGCAAGTCATCGTGGATATTCTCAGCAAATGCTCGCGGTAATATCTCGCCAGCAACAACAAGAAACATCACAAATAGGCAAAAAGTTCGTTTCAGGCGGACCATAACCAGATTATTCACCCAGTAAATGACGATATCAAGGCATCAACATCCGGGCGTTTGCGCTCTTTAGGGTTCATTTGAGCAGTTCCCATATAAATAAAACCCGCGATCTTCTCATTTTCCCGAAGGCCAAATGCGGCAAGTACAGTTGCGTCATACGCATACCATTCCGTCAGCCATTGGGAAGCAAAACCATAAGCACAAGCAGCTAACAACATATTCTGACACACTGCACCTGCGGTCAAAACCTGCTCCCACTCAGGTGTGCGGTGTTCTAGTGTTGTTGAAGAAATTACACCAATAACTACTGGAGCCCGTAGAAACCGATTACGCTCTCTTGCAATGATCTCTTTGTTAGCGCCCTTATTGGTTTGCTCATAAACATTAGCAAGAACCTCACCGGCTTTCTCACGGCCATCATTTGCAAAGATAATAAACCGAAACGGCTCAACCCGCCGGTGATCTGGTACCCTTGTTGCTATAGACAAAATTGTTTTGAGAGTTTGTTCATCTGGACCTGGCTTACCAAGCAAATCCGCTTGCGTAGACCGACGCAATTTCAAAACCTGGAGGGTTTCCAGTGAAGCATAAGCCGGAGATATTTCATCGCCGAACGCTGGTTCACCTTCGGACAAAAGGCACCCGTCTTCAGAATTCATATCCAATAAAACCCATTAAAACCAATAAACTTTGGTGAGACGTTGTATAAACATTGGTGTTGATGATTCTTTAACATTGATAGGCCAAGCCAGCATTTGGCTAGCTTTAGCTTCTGCCGATTGAATCTCAATCTGATGGCCATTACACTCAACTCTCACCCAAAGTTTTGCATTTTGATTGCGTGCTGGAATACCTGCATCGATAATAATGGTGTCTTTATCCTGGCGAACAATGCCCCCGGCATTTCGAAACAGGTTATATGTTTCGCCTGTGTCTTCATTATGTAATCGACCTCTAAGCCGACCACGCCGTATCAATGAGTTAATGTCACCGCCCAAGCCACCTTCAAACTTGATGGTGAGACGAACAACATATTGTAATGCCCTACGCTCCCCCTGCACGAGCGCAACGGAAGATAATGAGCCACCTGATGTTGAGGCTGGAATAACCGCATTGACGATTTGCGGAGCATTAAATTTTACCGGTTCACCAGACGGATCATACGATATTTCAGAAACCGAAGGATCGGTAGATATTGGCGCGGAAAGACCAGGAAGATTCTCGTCATTTAAGATATCTTCGATGCCACCGGCCAAGTCATCCGGGATCGCAGTCATAAGAACAGCCAGAAGACCAAATCCCTGCGCGAATGCACCTTGTCTGGTTATAGGTTGGAAATAAAAAATTGATCCCGCACCAAGACCAATAATGACCAGCACTACTGCCATTAATGGAATTTCACTAAAGCCAAACATAGATCCGAGAGACACGGCCCATCGATTAAGGGTGAACAGTGCAGATGCTTCAGCACTTTGTTGATAATCTGTGACGAGAGCTGCTACAATTCCGGCTGATCCCGATAGGGCCAACCCTG
>CAZGVP010000058.1:0-11961 GCA_964529135.1 uncultured Caulobacterales bacterium
CTGGTGTCATGGCTGCAGTCAGTGTCCATCGCCCAGCCAGGTCAGATGTTACTGCACCAACAAGCTGACGATTGGCAAGGACTTCCACCCGGCGTTCTGGCTCGGCGCGACCTGTAAATATGACACTTTCAGAATCGTCATAATCGATACTTTCAAGGGTGAGCGGGCCATAGCTTGAGTCTGCGTCTTGCGGGGTTTGTAATACCTGTGTTGCCCCACCAGGTGTGGTGCGCACAACAAGAGGGCGTTCACCATTTTCTGGAACATAGATCACGATCGTCTCTTCTGAGCGAATTATCTGACCATCGGTGGTTGTCATTGAAAGGGCGAGTTCAACAGTGCCAGCATCAAGTGGTGTGTCTGTCGAAACGGCCCAACTGCTATCACTGCCAACGACCTCTGACGCTAAGTCTTCTTCATTGGCCAATATTGTCATCGTTGATGCAGGTTCGCCGCGACCAGCGATAACGGCATATCCATCGCGGCCAACACGGACCAGATCAAAGCTCGGTGGAATAGGACCTGCTGGTACTGTCGGGGCTGTTTCCTCTTCATTGGAACCGGTTGGTTCAATATCAGATTCTACCTTTGCCGGGGGGCCTAATAGCTGAAATCGTTCGACAGCCTTCCATGCAATAAACCCCAAGATTATCAGCAAAAGGAATAAAATAACAAACCGCATTATGTTGTCTCCAGTTAATGTAAAAGAGAACGAAGAGTAGTCTTTATGAACCCATTGTAATCAGATACCTCTGCGGGGCACCCGCGTGATTGTGCCAGGACTATACAAATTTCTTGTCCCGGCAAAATTACACCTTACAATAGCGCAAGAATAAGGTGATAAGCAAAGCCTACTTAACAATTCAGGTTATTATGAAATCTATATGTGTTTATTGCGGGTCAACCCCGGGTGATGATCCAGCCTTTATGCAAGCTGCTCAAGTTATCGGTAAAATGGCAGCTGATACGGGCTGGCGTGTGGTCTATGGTGGTGGAAAGATGGGGCTTATGGGCGAAACTGCCTCTGCCGCCCGAGATAATGGCGGGCAGGTTTATGGCGTCATTCCAAAATTTCTAACAGAGATTGAGGGGGTGCTGGAGGGTGTCGAGCACAAAATCGTTGATACTATGCATGAACGTAAGATGATTATGTTTGAAGAAGCTGATGCGATCTGTACTTTGCCGGGCGGAATTGGTACTTTGGAAGAAATAATTGAAACCCTGTCTTGGGCGAGGCTCTCTTTGCATAGAAAACCGATTATTGTTGCCAATATCAATAATTTTTGGTCTCCCTTGCAAGAGTTGTTACACCATATTGTTGATCGGAGTTTTGCACCTGCATTTATGCTCGATAGTATCAAGTTTGTTGATAATGCAGAAGCGGTTATCGAAATGGCTGAGGCGGAGTTGCTACGTAATAAAGTGTAGCAGGTCAGTGCCAGGATTGATCATAACAGCTGGCTTATCGCGATAATAGCTTATGCAAAAACGTTCTATCAGTATTCATGGTCATCGTACCAGTCTTTTGCTGGAACCTGTATTCTGGAGCGAACTGGAAAAAATTGCGGCCCGTAAGAAAATGACGATGCCCGCCCTGATTACCTATGTGGATCGAAACCGCATTCGTAATGTCGGGAGTAATGCTGGTGACAGCTCCGAAACTTTGCCCTCTTTGGCATCGTCATTAAGGGTTTATGTTGTCAAACAGCTGATGCAAACTTATTGAGCTGGTCGTTGCGGTTAAGCACTAATTTAGCGTACAAACGCGATCCATCATCGGCATACCCTCTAATTAGTGGAGGAATATTTGAAAACGATGTAACCCCTGTAGCTCTGGCTATTACTGTCGAAAACCGCTTTCTGACAGGTACCATTTCAGGCGTAGACCATCCAGACCATGCCTTTACCAGGTTTATGGATGCCCAAAATTTTCTTGCGTTAATAAGAGTTGTTACGGTTTCGGGATCGATAATATCCATATCCGCCAGAGCAGCCAACGCGGCTTCTGTTTCCATTTCTTGAAGGTAGGGATGAGCGGCACTATAGCGATACATCAGTATTTTTATGATGAGATCTATATCGCGTTGCCCGCCATCAAGATGATCAATATCCCATAAGGAAGATGTTTTGCCTAAATTGTTGGTTGTTCTTTTTTGATGCTGTGTGCGTGCGCGATCTAAATCACGCAATGTGATGGATGTGCGCCGATCATTTGCTATTACTTCTCTAAGGGTAGTGCGTGCTGAATTACTGGCAGTTTTTGACCCAGTTAAGATCCGGGTATTGGCAAGAGCGATTTGATCCATCGCGACTGCTTCCATTTGAACAAATTGCTCCCAGGCAGGCAAAGTAGAAACAAGTGGGCCACTTATGCCACCAGGCCTACGGCTCATATCTACGCTAAGTGCAAAGGGCCCAGTGCCAATTTTTTCCAGCTCTGCGACAAAGTCTTCAACAAAGCGGGTGATTTTTTCTTCAATCTCTGAGGTTATTTTTTTTCGTGTAAGGATAAAGCCTATGGCGGCGGTATCGCCAGGTACGGATTGCCATTCTCCTGTGCATGTAAATAGTACCAGACTCTCTATCAGTTTCTTGTTGGTGCTATGGGCCCCATTTTTTAACAGTGTAAAGAGGCTTATTAAGGTTTGATGATGAATATCTATAAGAAGTGGCGTAGCTTCAGAGAAATCACTTAATCCTGCCGCGCATGAAAATGCGATCTGCGCAATGGCTGACATGCGCCATGCGCTCAGTTCCTTTATAGGACCTGTTTTTGGTGCGGGGTGTGCAGAAAGCCAATCCGAAATTGAAATTTCTCTCTTGTCATCATTGGCGATAACGTCTTCTATAAAATTTTGTGCCTTATAAGTTGTTGTGATTAAAGGTGTAATCACATTTGGGAAATTCCCAAATGCATTGACAATTTGTTCTCGTTCTGAGCTTTTTTCTCCAAGAATTGTATAGAGGTCAAATTTTTCAGGACAATTAGTTAAAAGTTGATCAAATAATTTAATTGCCTGGTTGGGATATTGCGTTTCGCTAAATGCTGTCAGTAAACCTGGTGCACGGGTAGCAAAGCGTTGTGGTGTTTCAGTAAGGGCGGATTTTTCTACTGCAGGACAGCTTGTTGAAAGCCATGTTTCAATAATGGATGATATATAAGTACCATCAAAAAAACCAAGGTTCTCCAGTTTTCCAGAATCAGTTTGTTCCTTGTTCTGATTACTATAACGCTTAAATGAGTCTCTGGGACCAAATAAAAGTTGATTCAGGGCATTTTGCGCATCCGCCATAAAACCGTGCACCACAGGAGCTAGTGCCTTGGTGTTTGAAAATCCAGCAATATTGGCAACATGGTCACCAATGCTACTCTGATTGTTTTCTTCGCTTTCAGGACGAAAGGTTTTTAATGATATGTCGGAGCCGCAAACCATTTGACTTGAGGCATCGAGAATTTTTGCCAGTTCATGACCGCCTATCAGACGACTTGCTGTCATTTCTGAAATGATTTTTGATGCTGCAGCGGTTGCGATAACATCTTGAGTGGAGGCTGTGCGAAAGAGAGGCCGCGTGCGCCCCATTGTGAGGCGGCACAATTGGCTTATTGACTGAAAAATACCGGCAAGAGTACCATCTGATGATTGTAGCTTTTCTGTCATTTCACGAGTTAGGAGTGGTTTCTCATTCCAGACGACAGTTTCTATATCTTCCATAAAATGCCCGCCTGAGGTCCTGTCACCTGCTACCACACGGGCAGTTGCTAACCAATTGCGTAAGACTTCCGCTTGCGGAGCGGAGATGATTTTTTTTATGGAGGGAGCAGTTTCAATTAAGCCTGCGCCATTTAATTTTGACCCAAATGGAGTGTCTAAACGATATAATGGATAACTACTTGGGCGCCCTTCAATGGCATCTCTAAACTCTGCGCCAATACGAATAAGCGCGCGGTCATTGCTGTTTGGCAATTTGGTGTTGAAAACAGCAGGATCATAGACCGTGACCAGGTTCAGAGGGCCTGTTGCCGAAATATCTTCGTGGGCAAACTCGCCTCCTGCTAAGATGAAGAGGCCCTTAAATAAAGAAGATTGTTGTTCATCATCTTTTGCTTCCAAGCGGAGTTCACCACGTTTGACTGCAGCTCGCATCAACCATGACAAAATTGCCTCGCAAATTCGTTCGGCCAGATCTGTCCGAGCTGCTGCTGCCTTATGAATATCCCATTCACCCGATAAGATTGCAATCGATATCGCAAGGTCTGCACGATCCTTTAACGGTGTGAGAGCTGTATGAATTGCATCCGGGTTACCAATGCCCCAGTCAAGGGAAGTTACTTGTCTGGCTGTTTGGGCCAAGATAGTGCATGCGCCATCAGTCAAGGCTATAGCAGCCGTACGCGGATAAATTAAGCAAAGGTCGGCGAGGCGTTTTGTGTCGCCAAAAATTTTCAGCATGGTTAGGCGACGATCAGGGCGATCAAGAATGGTGCCAGGGTCTCCCCCAATAGAGTTGCCAAGAAGAGCACGCCAACGGTTATACTGCGTTATTGCCCGATCGGGAGAACAGTAAGAGTTTTTAGCCGCGTGATCTATTCCTGCCTTTTCCGACATACTAAATTCCAAGTTGTATTAAAGCTCAACACTGACATGATGAACATGAAAAGCGGGTTAAAAAATTGTCTTGATTTAATGAAAACGCCTTTGGAAATCTTTACAGTTTTGTAATCATGGCTCATGAAAGGCGCTGCATCTGCATCACATGGGTTTTCCCTTAATAATTTCTACGAGAGATCCTGCATCTGTATGAAACGGAGTATCGCATCCCTCAATAAGCGCATTCTGGTTAAATTCCGGCATGCCTTGCGACGTTTGCGTAATAGAGCTGGAAATCTTGAAACACTGCAAGTGTGGTTATTCGCGCTCATAATTGGTGTCGCAGTGGGGTACGCCGTTATCGGTTTTCGTTTTGCTATTGATCAGGTTTCGCTATTAGCATTTGGTGAAACTGAAGAGACTATCACAACGGCTGCTGCCTCATTGAATTTTGCTCGGGCCTGGATTGCCCCTATTTTTGGTGGGTTGGCTGTATCGGGTATTCTTTACCTTGCCCACAGGTTTAACTGGTTGAAAAATGGTCGCGGGCAGGGCGTTGCTGATGTCATTGAGGCGCGTGCGGTTACTGGTGGGCGTATTTCGCTTCGAGCTGGTCTTGCCGCAGCAGTTGTTTCCACTGTGTCGCTCGGTTCCGGTGCGAGCGCAGGGCGCGAAGGCCCAGCCGTCCATTTAGGCGCTACGATTGCATCATATCTTGATCGTCATTTCGGGTTTTCTGTTCATCATCGGCGTACCCTTCTTGGCTGTGGCGCAGCCGCAGCAGTGGCTACCAGTTTTAACGCACCAATTGCAGGAGTGTTGTTTGCCCTGGAGGTGGTCCTTGGAAATTATGCGCTTTCGGTTTTTGGACCAATCGCTCTAGCAAGCGTATCGGCGGCTCTCATTGGGCAAGTTCACCTGGGTGATTTTCCAGCATTCGCTACACCAGATTATGGTACGGCCGGCACAATTGATGTTGCCCTTTCGGCGGGACTTGGAATTGTGTGCGGTATTGTTGCTATTATATTTCTTCTGTCAACTGAGTACTTTACCGAAAAGGTGCGTGAATTCGCAAATAATAGAAAAATATCTTTCCTTCTACTCCCTCCAATAGGGGGTGTTTTTGTCGGGTTAATTGGTGCATTTCAGCCGGAAGTTTTCGGCGTTGGCTATGAGGCAATTACCCGAGCCTTGCAGGGAAGCTATACACTTCAAGCGCTCATATTAATTCTCATATTGAAATTCCTGGCTACTGCGATAACGGTTTCCTGTCGGTTTGGTGGTGGTGTTTTCTCGCCCGGGCTTGTGGTTGGGGTATTCGCTGGGGCAGCGTATGGACTTTTGATTGCTGATTTTGTGCCAGCCAGCAGTGCAGGGGCCGGTTATTTTGCAATGGTCGGTATGGGCGCTGCTGCGGGTGCAATTATTGGTGCGCCAATTTCAACAACTCTGATCGCATTTGAAATCACTGGTGATTATCGTATGGCAATTTCATTACTTGTTGCTGTCTCGATTTCTACGCTTTTGACGCAATGGGTCTGCGGGCGATCCTTTTTCCACTGGCAATTATCCCGGCGCGGTTATGATCTGTCTGAAGGACCGCAAGGGGTTATCCTTCAAACAATCCGGGTTCGTGATGTGATGGAGAAAATGCCTCCTCAATCCGATCTTGATCTTGAGGTGCCCAGACTTGGGGCAAATCAGTCTTTGGGTAAGGCCCTTGCAACTTTTGATGAGCACGGTGAAACTGGGTTGCCAGTGGTAGGGGCGGACAATACGGATGTGCCAATAGGTTATCTTACAAGAGTGCGCGCCTTGGCTGCGTATAATCGGGCTCTCATAGAAAGCCATGTGGAGCACCATCGCTAGCTTTTCTGCATGTCCAATATCTGATTGAAACATTGCCAATAGCTCACTGTATGATTATGCCGGGCGCTTATGATGAATAAGTCCAATATGCCCCTCCTGCCCGCTTTTAGAAAAGGTCATTCACCAGGAATGGCGGAGCTTGTGGTTATTACAGCAAGCTTATGGGCGCTCAATGCATTTGCTATCGATATGATGTTGCCAGCTCTTGGTACCATTAGTGAGGATTTGGGGGCTGTTCGTAGCAATGACCGGCAACTGATGGTCATTATTTTCATTGTGGTTAACGGGTTTGCACAATTGGTGTTTGGTCCTCTTGTGGACCGTTTTGGAAGGCGAACTATTTTGCTTTGGGCGCTGGCGGGGTATGTGCTGGCATCATTGCTCAGTATTTTTGCCGGTAGTTTTGCTTTTATGTTGCTCGCGCGTGCATTGCAGGGGGTGACGACCGCAGGAACCCGAGTGGCCAGTATAGCCTTTGTTCGTGATCGTGTCTCTGGCCGAAAGATGGCACAAATCATGTCACTGGTTGTAACGATTTTTATGGCAGCACCAATCATTGCGCCAGGTCTGGGGCAATTGATTTTGCTTGTCGGACCGTGGCGCTGGATTTTTGTAGCGCTGATGTTGTATGGACTTGCGCTGGCAGTTTGGGTGTTTGTGCGCATCCCGGAAACATTAGCGCCTGATGGGCAAGTACAATTGCGCCCCCTTACGATACTGAATAGTTATTCAATTTTTTTCAAACATCGAACGTCCATCGGATATACCGTTGCTGGTGCTCTTGTTTTTGCAAGCTTGTTTGCTTTCATCAGCGCCTCCGAACAGATTTTTATTGAAACGTTCAAAATTGGGGGTATGTTTGCGTTGGCATTTGCGATGATTGCTCTACCACTTGGCATCGCCAGCGTCATTAATGCGAGCCTGGTTCGCAAATACGGTATGCGCCGTATTAGCCATTTTGCTGTGTTAAGTTTTATCGCGGTCTCTATGGTGCATTTACTGCTTTTCAATTTAGGCTTGGAAAATTTTTGGGTATTTGAGATATCAATGGCTCTGTCTTTTTTCTGTATCGGGTTGCTTGGGCCAAACTGTACTGCGATCGCTATGGAGCCGATGGGACATATTGCCGGGTCAGCTGGAGCAGCTAATGGTTTTGCCAGTACGGCGCTTTCCGGTATTTTAGGTGGGATTGTCGCTCGTGCATATGATGGTACACCTGCTGCAATTATTATCGGGATGGCAGTTTTGGGAGTGATTTCACTTGGCGTTATTCTGTTCACAGAGAAAGGGAAATTATTTGAGCCTGCAGAACGCGAAACAGGTGACGGGTAATGAACAGCAAAAATAAAATGCTACAGGAAAAACAAGCCAGAGTCTGTATTGGCGCATTCGCCGGGGCTCATGGGGTTCGCGGCGAGGCAAAAGTAAAAACCTTTACTGCTGACCCGCGTGCAATTGCAGACTATGGTTCGGTGGATAGCGAAGACAAAAAACGTAGCTTTACACTTAAGCTTATTCGTTCGCTGAAACCTGAATTAGTGCTTGTATCTTCACCAGAAATTGTTTCGCGTGAAGATGCAGCGGCCCTCGCCGGCACAAGGCTATACGTACCGCGTGACAGGCTTGAGCCACCAGAAGAAGATGAATTTTACTACGCTGACCTTGTGGGGCTTGCTGTGAGGGTGCCTGATGGTGAATTGGTGGGAAAAATCGCAGCGGTCCATAATTTTGGTGCGGGAGATATTATTGAGATGCGCGAAATTCCCAATCATAAAGGTAGCCATCTTGTTCCGTTTACCACAAAGGCTGTGCCAGATATTTATGTAAAAAATGGGTATATTGTGTTGCACCCGGATTATTTGCCAAGCGTATCAGGTGATGATGAGGAACAAAAAGGGTAAGTTGATGCTTACCGCAACCACCCTTTAGCTGTTGCTGAGCGGGAAAACCAAACTAGAAAAATCCCAATACCAATAACGAGTGATTGCATTACAAGGTTACCTATGCCGGTTATCGCCAGAGAGTTTTTTAAAACGAACCAATAGAAATTCATCACTAGCACTGCGCCAAGAGAAATAATCAACACAATATTTGCCAGGTGCTTGCGTAGTAAAAGAAGAATGCAGCCCAATGTTCCGCCAAAAACGCCAATCGCAAAGGCCGCGGTTACCCAGGTGGGGGTGTTTGAATATAGAGCCTGCTCAGCTTCAGAAAATTCAGAGAGTCCTTCTTCTGTCATGGTAACATTCCAGAAATACGAGGCGACACCTAGCAAGTTCCACAAGAGCGCCAGGATGCTAACAACCCAAAACCATGTTGGAATTTTTATTGATGTAATCGACATTGATTATCCTCCACTTTTGATCAGTGTACAAAATCGAAGATATTCTGTCCAGATCGGAGTTGACGGCATACTGAAGCGTAGAAGTATGGAGGAGGTAGTATGGGATCATTCCCCAGCTTCACTCGCCTAACCAGAAAGTCTTAATTTTTTCTGGTATCTCTGGATTAGGAAGGTCTGCGCGACCTAAAATCAGATAGGTGAAATTGTCTGCAAGAGTTTCTTCCGGGTGGATAATATAGCCAGTGTTCTGGCCGATTAGCTTGAAAAAATCTGGGACAATAGCTGGAGAGAGAAGCTGAGGGGTTTCTCCTGCAATTGTGCAGGCACCGTTTTGAGCGTTTACGGCCAGTAAACCAAAATTGAAATAGTTCCCAAGCGTTCCTTTTGTTTCCTCATCATAAGGCTTGGTGATCGTCAGATAAGGAATAACGCCATTTCCCTGTTCAATAGTAACGGGCGCGAAATGTTTGTAGCTAGGAGCATCAGGGTTGGACAGGCGTCGTGACCGCAAGGATTGTGGGGCGGTAAAAGTACATGGCTCAAACCCGATTAATGCATAATAATCGTCATGGCGATCTCGATTATTGCGAGACATGACATGATGCAACTCATGCAGGAATAGCGACTTTAGATCCCGGTATGCTTTTTCAGGATTGGTATCAACCGTGTTCGTAAAGGCATCTAAGGGGCCCTCGGAGAAGAGGATCATATTAGCGCGCGTATGAGGCAGGCCGCCTTCAATGCCGGACGATATCTTGCCCATCAAAACTTGAGACGGAAGGTGTTTTTCGTAAGGTTTCAATGCGTGACCTAATTCTTCGACAATTTTAATGAGCGCTGCACGCTCATTATCAGCCCAGGGTAAAACACTGTTGCGATAATTATTTTTGAGGTCGGTAAGGCTGGTTTTGCTGGCATTTTGGTTTTTAATGCCGATCTCTGCCATTTGTAACTCGATTGTATATTCATCATCAGTAGAAAGAATATTTTCGGCTTCTTTCATGGTTGCAAAGCGATAAAGAACTGATTGCTGAAGTGTAGGTGAGCCTTCTGCCTGGGCAGTATTGCGTGTTTGCGTGATAGATGTTTCGGTGGTGTTGCCTTTAGTCTCGGTGGAATAAGATGCGCACCCTGTCAGAAGAACAGGGATCGCTGTTGTGAGTGTCAGCGTGACCAGTGTGGTAAGAAGTTTTGAGTTCGTATTCTTGGATATTATCGCCATGACCGGGGTCCCTCTTGTGGGCCCCGTCATCTTGACGAGGCATTATTGTGGATCGTCAACGAGAACCTGTAGTCGCAATATTTCCACCTGCCGCCCGTCAACATGGGTGAAGCCGCGATCTGCAATAGAATATTCCATACTGGCCCGTTGCCCCTTACTGGTAACAATGCGGGGGGTCGCTGCCGATTCCCATGTGCCACTTTGAGGCAGATAAATCTCACTTTCAACCAGGATTTCATCCTTTTTGTCGGCGCTGGGCTTCAGCCGGAATGAAATCTTGAGTGTATCGGGCTCGCTGACAATAATCTCAGACAGTTCATTTTCAAAGACGGTCAGCCGTGGAGCGGCCAGGAGGGCGCTGTCCTGCCATACCTGAATGGCCATGGCATATTTTCGGTGTTTTTCAGAAGTGAGCTCTGCGGTGGCGCTGGTATGGTTAGCTGAGGGCTCATAAGGGCGGGTTTCTTCTGCACTTGCATCAGTGACGCCTGTTTCAACGAACAGTGCTGATCCAGAAAGAAATACTGCAGAAAAAAGTGCTGCTATGCGCATGGTCAATACCCTTGTTTTCCCGCGATACAGTGTTGGCTTGTGTCGGGGTGCCCTGTGAATTCCCTCATTTTGGAGCAAGTTTGGTGCCATTCTGGCGAAATTTTCTGGCGGCATTTTCTGGTTTTCAGGACATTCCCTCTTTCTTGCCCCTGTCAGGGCCTATAAGCTGTGGGTTCAACCTGAACAGGAAGAAAAACATGTCCATTTTTAAACTTGGAAGAAACCTGATTGTCAGTAGTTTCGTCCTCATGACCTCAATGATTGGTGATGCTGTTATCGCGCAGGAAACTGAGGGGGTTACCGCACCCAAACCGGTGATTGAGCCGTGGGGCTATCCGCTGGATGCGTTTGATCGTGAGACCCGGCCCCAGGATGATTTTTACCGCTTTGCTAATGGCGGCTGGCTTGATACAAACGAGATTCCTGGTGATCGTAGTGGCATTGGTTTTTCGATTGTTATGCGTGAGCGCAATGAAGAACGAATGAACACCATCCTTGATGAGCTGATTGCGCATAAACCCAAACGCGGTACAGATGGCCAAAAAATCCGTGACCTGTATCTCGGCTTTATGAATGGGACACGTATAGAAAAGATTGGGCTGAAACCATTTGCAAAAGATCTTGCACGCATTCATTCTCTCGAAACTCATGAGGATGTTGCGCGTGCTATGGCGGACTCGGCGTTGGGGCTTGATGGTCCGTTCAGCTTTTCTGTGGCGATTGATTCCAAGGATCCTGAAAATTATGCGGTATGGGCTACTCACTCGGGGTTGAGTATGCCGGATCGGTCCTATTATCTACGGCAGAGCGAGCGACTTGAAAAGACGCGTACAGCATATCTGGAATATCTGAAAAAAATTATTGATTCCGTTGGCGAGGGTGATCGAATTTCGGCAGGGTCACAAGCTCTGATAGAAGCTGTTGGCGGAGAACAGTTAGCGAGTCTGGTGAAAGCCTTAGATGACGCCACTACTGGCCGTGGAGAAGCTGTTTTTGAACTCGAAAAAGCGATTGCCACTCATCATTGGCCACGCGCTGAACGTCGGAATGCATCGAGAACATATAATGTTACCACATTACCCGATCTTGCAGGTTTCGCTCCCGGGTTTCCTTGGGCGGTGTTCGTTAAAGGTTTGAGCATTTCTGAAGAAACTAAAATCATCATCCGCGAAAAAGAAGCTTTTCCTGCATTGGCTGATCTTTTTTCAGAAACGCCAGTAGAGGTGTGGCGTGATTATCTGTTAGTGCAGTATATAAACAGTAATGCGCAGTTCATGCCTAAAACCTATGATGAAATGCGATTTGAATTTTTCGGCAAGGCATTATCTGGACAGCAAGAACAGCGCTCCAGAGATCGGCGCGCTCTTGGGGTTGTTGATAGCCTT
>CAZGVP010000059.1:0-11917 GCA_964529135.1 uncultured Caulobacterales bacterium
AATGTCATACAAATAATTGCCCAACAGGTGTGACCACTCACAAGAAAAGTCTACAGGGTGGCCTTGATCCCAAAGTTAAGTCCGTGAATGTTGCAAATTATGTTGAGAAGATGCGTAAGGATGTTGGGATGATTGCTCATTCATGTGGTGCTGCACATGCGCGAAATCTCAAGAGCAAGCATGTTCGGATTGTTCAATCTGATGGAACGTCGGTACCTCTGGATGAGATATTTCGACGCAACGAGCCGGTACTATAAAGTAATTCGCAATCACAGCTCATTTTTTCTTAAAGGTTCGTCGCGCTTTTATGGTGATGCTTAGTATCACGATTCTATAATGGATAGCTCTCGATATTGGAGCGGTATTGGCTCATAACTGTTTTGAAATAAAAAGCAGCAAGAGTTAATTTAGTTTTGAACGCAGATCATTGATGGAATTATCAACCATTGCATTTTGTGCTCCGGAGTCCATCCGATCACGGATGATTGTGCGCGCCGCGTCCACAGCGAGGTCAGTGGTTTGATTGCGCACTTCGCTAATCGCCTGGGCCTCTGCGCGGGCGATTTTTTCTTCAGCAGCTTTGGTTCGGCGCTCGAGCTGTTCGTTGATTTTATCTTTAGCTTCACGGCCAAGACGTTCAGCATCTTTTTTTGCCTGTTCGATAATGCTAGCTGCCTCGTCTTCCGCCTCACGCTGGCGGCGTTGATATTGGGCTAGCATCTCTTGTGCTTCTTCACGCAGTCGGCGTGCTTCATCTAACTCTGTAGAGATTTTCTGGCTGCGATCATCCAGAGATTTTGCGATAGTCTTGTGAACGCCCATGCGCCAGAAAATGATCATCACAATCACAAACCCAAGGCTGACCCAAAAGGATGTATCAGCAAACAGGCTGGTTGTTTCGTGGTGTTCGGTTTCTTCTGCTGCAATAAGAATAAGGCTGTTCAAAAAGGACATATCGGTTCAGTTTCTTCCCGGCGTCAATAATAAGTAGAGATTTGGCGTCAGCCGTCTTCATTAACGAGTTGTAGAAATTGCAGCTTCCACAGATTCTTTTGTTGGTACTTCTTCAATTAGTGCTTCAACGATTGCCCTGGTTGTATCTACGGCGGCATCGCGTACTTTTGCTTCTGCTGTTTCTTGCATGGCGCCAATACGATTTTCCGCATCTGTTACCTTGTTAGCCAATTCGGACTCCATGGTTGCCTGCATGGTGGCAATTTGTTCATCAATGTCTTTGCGGGTATCCCCGGCGATGTTTTGTGCTTTGGCTCGCGCCTCTGCAAGGGCCTGCTCATAGGCAAGTTGGGCATCTTCAGACTGTTGTTTGAATTCAGCAGCTTGATCCAGATCATCAGCAATACGGTCTTTGCGTTCTTCAATTATGCCACCGAGCCGGGGAATAATTATATTACGCATGGTAAAAAACAAAATACCAAAAGTAATCGCCAGCCAGAACAGTTGGCTGGCAAATGTAGTGACGTCCATTTGCGGTAGGCCGCCGCTTGCTTCCGTTTCAGCGGATTCAGCGGCAGCAGCAAGAGTGGCAATGATACTGGTCATACGTTTCCTGTTTCAGCTGAAAAGCTGATTAGACAACAAAGATAAGAATCATTGCAATCACAAAGCCAAGAAGGCCCGTAAATTCGGTTAGCGCAAAGGCAAGCAGCAATGTTTGCTGGTTTGCAGCGGCCGCAGATGGGTTGCGGAATGCGCCGGATAGAAAGTTACCGAAAATAATACCAAGACCAATGGCGGCCCCAGCAAGCGGGAGAGAGGCAAGGCCTGCCCCGATCATTTTTGCGGCTTCTGCGTCCATGGTGAAAACTCCTGAGTTAATACGTTTTGTTAGAGAGCGGGTTGCCCTTGTTCACGGTTGTGCTCGGATTGCCGTGGGGGATGGAAAAAGTCAACACTTGAGTGTCGATGATTTTGGGATCAATGGGCGTCAGCATGCTCGGCATCATTGAGGTAAATACATGTTAGAATGGCAAACACATAGGCTTGTAGAAAGGCTACCAAAAATTCCAGCATCATTACGGCGACAATCCCGAGGGCCGGCAAAATGGCAAGGCCTTTAAAAATAGCGCCCGCGCTGAGAAGGGACACAACAAAACCGGCGAATACTTTTAAAATAACGTGGCCGGCCAGCATGTTGGCGAAAAGTCGGATAGCAAGGCTTAGGGGTCTCGATAAAAACGAGATCACTTCGATCAAGACAATCAATGGCAAAAGCCATATCGGCACACCAGATGGTGCAAATAGCTTGAAAAAACCAAGGCCGTTTTTGTAGAACCCATACACAACCACTATCAAAATGGTCAACATCGCAAGGGCGAAGGTAACTATAATATGGCTAGTGGGGGTGAAAGTGTGCAGTCCATGAGGTGCCCCGGGAATAGTTGGTAGAAGACCCAACAGATTATTCATCAAGATGAATATGAAGAGCGTAAACACATAAGGAAAAAACTTCATTCCTTCAGGACCGATAGCATCGCGTACCATATCTGCAATGAAGGTGTACAAAACTTCTGCTACAGATTGCGAGCGCCCGGGAATCAATGAGCGTCGCCCGGTAGACATAAAAAAGAAAGTTAGCGCTACGATAATGGAGATTAGCATCCAGAGGGAAGAATTGGTGAAAGAGATGTTCAAAGCCCCCCCAAGATTTAATGGAAAGAGCTCAACGATATCGAACTGTTCCATCGGGTCCGCTGCCATCACAGGTTCAATGCCTTGTTGAATATATGATGTTAATGCCGTCAAAAAAGAATAGGCCATATGGGAGAGGTCAAATATCATGGGTTCTATCTGGTTTCGTTATCAGCATGTTGAGGTTCAGAGTAATTGGTAGAAGACACATTAGATAGCGCCTGTTGTTGCTTTGAAAGTTTGCGCATCATTCTGAGGACATTCATGAATGCAGCGGCCATACCAAGGGCTAATCCTCCAAGGATAAAGAGTGGTTTGGTATCAAAGATAATATCTGCTCCATACCCCAGAAGGCCACCAACAATAAGTGCTGCGAGAAGTTCGGAGGCAAGTTTGAGGCCCATTCCCATGGCTGCGCCTTGGCTTTCTTGGGTGGCGCCCTCATCAGGTTGGGCATCGCGTGCTTTTTCCAAGCGTTCAGAAAATTCATCAAACGCAGCTTTGTTCGCAGCGCTGTCATCAGCCACAGTCACGCCCTTTTGCCCGTTATGAGCGGGCAGTCCTGTGTTGAGTGGAACATCCTGTGACATGCAAGGAACTCGTTTGAAGGTTTGCTGAGTTTTAAATCGCGAAAAGAAAGTACCAGAGGCCCTAGTACCAAAATTTGGCGGACCATAACGGCGCTGCAGCGCAGCGTCAAGCAAAGGTTATTTGTTATAATGAATTGTTTTTAAAGGAAAAATAGTAATTATTTGAGGGCGTGGCGTCTCGTCGCGCCGGATTTGTTGGTACTATTGATGAAAGGGCGAGAATCGATTGTGATCGAAAACATTTTTACGAGGCATGTTGTAATTTCCACCAGGTAAAATCAAACACAGTAGCTGATGCACCATTATGGCGGAATTGATCAAGTTTCGCGATTCCCTCAGCTAGTTTGGGCTTATGCCCTGGCGCGACCGGCCATATGGCATATCCCGGCTGTGTTGCGGGCTCAAACCATTGTGTTCGACGCCCTACGAATTTCTTGTGAACAGTTTTATATACGAAATTATACAAGGCATCCGTTGATTCCCATACTGATATATTGATCAAAATTCTCGGGTTGTCGAAGGCTTGAATATCAGTAGCGTTGCCGCTGTCATCCTTTAAACGCCACATGAAACCGTCTGATGATTCTGCGAGTGTATTGATCCGGTCCAGATTATCCATGAACCCGGCCATGCCGGGCTGGTCACGATCAAAGAGCATGTGGGCAATATTGATCTGAGCAATATGGCTTTTGTTTTCCGACATTTTTTCGCTCGGTGAGTAGGCTTAATCAGCGCGTTTAACAAATTCCATTGTTTCGGTGTTCACAATGATTTTGTCTCCCACACCAGCATAAGGCGGCACCATAATACGCAAGCCATTATCTACTGTTGATGGCTTATATGAAGAGGAAGCGGTTTGACCTTTCACGGTGGGCTCGGTTTCCACAATCTCTAACACAACTTCGCCTGGTAATTGCACGCCGATCGGGGTGCCTTCATGGCTTTCAATTTTTACCTGCATGCCGTCCTGAAGAAATGCCTGACGCTCGCCAACCATTTCCTTTGTGATATTGATTTGCTCATAAGATTCGGTATCCATGAACACCAGCATATCGCCTTCTTCATAAAGGAAAGTGTGATCTTTTTGTTCGAGGCGTACTCGTTCTACGGTCTCAGAAGAGCGAAAACGCTCATTAAGCTTGCGACCATCCATCAGGTTTTTTAATTCAACTTGTGCATAGGCGGGGCCTTTGCCGGGTTTTACCGCACCAGTCTTGACCGCAATCCAAAGGCTATCTTGATGCTGAATAACGTTACCGACCCGGATTTCATTGCCATTAATTTTCATGAGACTGTCGCCCTGATTGCCAGAATTTCAATTGTCTGATGCCTAGCAAGCCCGGTGACCAAGAGCAAGCAGTGCGCATGCAGGTTGTCGCGTTTAGTCATTAAACCGGAATTTTGCTATTTTCACAAATATCAGGCGAGCGCCAGCATAAAAGCTGCATCAGACTTGAATCAAATTTACTTGGGTTTCATCGCGGTGTTTCTTCAAATACTTCATGAAAGGGGTACCGCCAGTGCCAATATTGGTGTCGTTACCAGCTGCGTGCTTGCCTTGTTTATTGATATAGCTGGCTGCGTATTCCAGATGGCGTGTGCGGAAATCAGACACGGCCTGGATATTGGCGTTATAAGCCGCTGCTAGAGGTTTGTTGTCTGCAGTTTCTACAAATTTGCGCAGTGTGCTGTGTTTACGAATATCGTCAATAAATCGCCGGTGGTTTGGCGGCCTGTATTCATGCAATTGATCAAGATACGCCCGCAACGGATCTGCGGCATGACCTATCCCTAGTAACGCATCCATGGTAGGGACAATGGAAGACTGCGACCCTGTTTGCCCTCGAAAAGCGCGTGGTTTGGTAGCGTATTGTTCAACGCCTTCATAGACAAGTCCGTCCGGTAGGGCAGGATTATCTTTCCAGTCATGAATGTAAGGACGTACACGGGTGAAATAAATATAAGGGTCGCATTGTTCTGGCATTCTATCGAAGATCGTATTGATGCGCTCCCAATAACCAGCCATTTCTTCCAAAAGGTCACGTGCCTTTGAGATATTTTCTTGTGCTGCGGCGTCGATAATTGGGTACATTCTGGCAAGCACTTCTCCAGCTTGCGCTTCAATGGCCACATGGATCAGAACGAACCAGGCTTCATCCTGCCCAGCGAGAAAATGTTGGCGCATATAAATATTATCGAGCCCCAGAGGTTTGGATGGATCAATCAGGCTCCAATTATCAAGTACGTAGTTGGCGTAACTTAACAATGGTTGCTGCCCAATTTTATTGGCAATCGTAACGCCGGGGCGCGCGAGGCAAGAGGGCAGTGACGTCGGAGCTTCTGCTTCCCCCCATACATAGGCCTGTATCATGAATGCATAGTGCACCATGGCAGTACGTGCTTCGGAGTTATTACAGATTTCTAACTGTTCGGTATGTTCTGTATCCGGCAGGTTAGTAGTAAGGAATTTTCGGATTTCACCGCTTGGCAGGATTTGTGGGAGCCTGAGGGCAATATTTGCTGCAATGCCAAGGTCACCGTTTAAAGTAACCTCTGCAGCGTTAAACCTGCTCAAAAACCCGCGTTCGCGGCTGATGTCATATGTTTCAAGTGGTTTGGCTTTGGGGGCAGGGGGGGGCATCTTGTGTAGGTCCTTAAAAATAGCGCGTTACACAATATTATGTCATTATGAGGAAAATTATTGTTCTTTTTGCGCTATATAGATGCTATTAACGCAATTAATGATGGATATAGATGCGATAAACACAAGGATATTGTCTATCCTCGAAGGGGATGGCCGGATCAGCAATATCGATCTTGCAGCGCGAGTCGGGCTGTCGGCATCTGCTTGCTTACGACGTGTTCAGGAGCTTGAACGCAGCGGGGTTATCACTGGTTATCGGGCAGTGCTGGATCGGACCACAATGGGAGCTGCGCTTACGGTTTTTGTAACCGTTGGATTGTCGGGACAATTAGCCAAGGATGCGAGAGCTTTCGAAAGGGCCATGGATGCGTCGCCACTTGTGCGTGAGTGTCACAATGTTACTGGCTCTGTGGAATATCTTCTGCGTGTCGAGGTGGCTAGTTTGGCCTCTTATAAAGAATTTCATGCGGAAATTCTGGGGACGCTTCCCCAGGTTCTCAGCATCACATCCCATATTTGTTTGGGGTCTTCCAAAGATCAGCGTGCTTAAAGAATCGCTTAGTTGAGTTACTTATTATCTGCAGAATTAATTCTGATAATATTTTTCACTTGGCGGTGAACTTTTTTACCCTCCCCACGGACTATACTATTGAGAACCCTAATGTTGGGGTCCAAGGGAAGTAACTATTTTGAGCCGGTTGGAAACAAATCGCATTTATGACGAATTACGGGTCATTCAGATCAAGGCCGGTGATGGGAGAGCTGCCGACCGCCTTGCGGTTCGATGGCACCCTCGTCTTATGCGGACAGCACGTCGCTTGTTAAGAGATGACGAACAAGCCAGAGATGCTGTTCAGGAAACCTGGACTGGTATTTGTCGAGGGTGGATGAACTTGTCTGATCCGGCCAAGTTTCCTGCTTGGGCATTTGGTATCTTGCATCGAAAATGTGCTGACCGAATCAAAAAAGAGCAAAAGGCGAGAGTTAGGATTTTTGATGGTAGATACGATCAAAACCTTATGATTGACCAAGTCGCTGAGCACAGGGCATCTCAGATGCCGAATCTTGAAGATCGTACTGCCATCCGTCAAGCAATTGATCGTTTAAATCCTGACCATCGTGTGGCTGCGGTATTATTTTTTGGAGAAGGTTTGCGTCTTGCTGAAATAGCAGAAGTGACCAATGTGCCAGTTGGGACGGTGAAGTCGCGCATTCATACGGCACGAAAGCAAATAAAATTAAATCTCGGACAATAGAAAAAGGAGATAAAAATGACAGATTACGATGAAAAGATATATGCAGGGCTTAGTGTTTCTGATGAAGAATTTTTAAAAGACCTTGAAGACGGGCGAGGGATTTTCACGCAACTGGGTTCATTATTCCGTGGGCCCATGGCCTATATGTCTTATGTTATTTTTATCTTTATTCTAATTTTTACGGCCCTGATGATTTACTGTGGCTGGAGAGCAATCATAGCGGATGATGTCAGGATGACGGTTCTTTGGTGTACAGGAACACTTGCTTCCTTGTTTCCGCACGGATTGATGCGAATTTGGTTACTCGGCCGCATGAACCACTTGATGGTTCTAAGAGAGTTGAAGAAGCTGGAACTGCAAATCGCTAGATTAAGCGAAAAATAGTTTTTCCTATAACAAAGTGCTGAAAATTATATTCTGCACTTTGTTATGCTTTATGCACCAAAAAATTATTTTCCTTTATAGACAACGCCTTCTTTCATGACGAAGGATACATTCTCTAGCATTGAAACGTCATCAAGCGGATTTCCATTAACCGCAATGATATCTGCAATATAACCTTCTTTAAGTTGACCGATTATATCATCTCGTCCCAGGGCTTCTGCTGCGAGACTTGTGGCTGCACGGATTGCTTGTGCGTTTGACATGCCAAATTTTACCATGCGGGAAAGTTGATTGGCGTTATCGCCATGGGGGTAGATGGCGGCATCACTGCCAAGAACAACCTTTACACCTGCTTTGACTGCCTTTGAGAAGCTTTCGCGTTGCACTGTTCCCACTTCACGTTCTTTATTGAGGGATTCTTCAGATACACCATTTTCTTCACCTTTGCTAAGGGTGTACTCGGTATTATAAATATCCATTGACAAAAAAGTACCATTCTTCTTAGCCATTCGGATCGTCTCATCATCAAGATAGCTGGCGTGTTCAATTGTATCAACGCCAGCTGTGATAGCGTTTTTTATGCCTTGAGTACCATGAGCGTGGGAGGCAACTTTGAGGCCACGCATATGTGCCTCATCAACTATGGCTTTAAGTTCTTCAACGGTACCTTGAGGAGCGCCGAGTAGGGTGCCTTTTGAAAATACGCCGCCAGTAGAGCAGGTTTTGATTAGATCAACACCGTATTTGATATTTTTGCGAACTTTCGCACGCATTTCATAAGGGCCGGTTGCTACATTTTCACCATAGCTTTCATCTTCAGGCGGAGAATATGTATCATCTGAGCAATGGCCACCAATAATTCCAACAGGAGGTCCTGAGACATACATGCGTGGTCCGGGGATCAATTGATCATTGATAGCATCTCGCAAGGCGATATCCGTATAGCGTGCGGCACCAACATTTCTTATGGTGGTGAATCCTGCATGTAATGTAGTTTTTGCATTGACCACACCGCGTATGACTTCCATTTGTTGCTGTCGAGACTGGCCTCGACGGTCAGGGTTGCTTGTGATGTGAACATGCATATCGATTAGCCCAGGCAAAATGGTCATACCGTCCAGAGAAATCGTTTTTGCATTTTCCGGAATGCTAAGTGAGCTTGTGTTTCCTATGCTAACGATACGGCCATTGGAAATTAAAATGGCCGGGTCTTTAAGGGTTTTTCCGCTTTCTGGATCAATCATTGCTGCAGCAGTCAGATAAGTCTGGTTATGAGCAGAAATGTCTGGGTCATTATTTTCATCAGCCTGTTGAGCAAGAGTCGAAGGTGAAATGGTTGCAGCAATTGCAATTATAGAAATTGAAATCGCTGAAAAGGTTTTGTTAATGTATCTAAACATCAAGGAAACTCCTGTAATACTGGTGAATTCACGCTGTCCTTATCATTCGTTCGTATCCCATGCACGTCGTTGCGGCAAGTCGCTATTAACCTTCTTTGTGTATTGTGTTGGTTGTGGGTGTGAAATGAGAACGCTTGGGGCAAGCTATGAATTCGTTAATACGAGAAAACCATATCAAAACTGTGGTTTCTGTTGCTGCAGCTAGCAATCTTGATCGCTATGCAATTATTGCTTGCTGGGGCTTGTGTTTATTGACTGTCACAACTCCTATGATAGCAACGGCATGGTGCGCATGTATCTTTTTAGTCAGTTTGGGGCGATCATTTTACGAGCAACAGTCTCAAAAGGGAGTGTTTAAGTTTCTTGCTGATCCCAGCGTGACTAATCAGAAGCCATTGTTGACGTTCCTCGTATCTTATTTTTATCTCATGCTTTCTCTTCTGGCAGCTACTGCCGCTGCAATTGCTCCGCTTATAAGTCATTATTCTGGCCATCCTATGGGAACGGCATTGGCGATAGCTTTTATTATCTGTGGCGTGATGATGGTTGTTACGCAGTTTAGGGGTAATGCACGTCACGCCGCTTTTCTTGTAAGCCCCTATTTCATCACTCTATTATTTTTGATTTATGATAGCCAGAATAGTGCTGCCCTGGCTCCTTTGATGAGTGTCTTGGTGTTGCTCACTATGTCAACGCTTTATGCTTTGCGGTTTTCAAATAGAATTCAAGATAAGATAAGTTTGACAGAGCAGGAACGAGAAAAATATATCAATGATTTGATGGATGCTCGTGAAGAAGCAGAGCGGGCATCAGAAGCAAAATCCATGTTTCTTGCAAATATGAGTCATGAGATTCGTACGCCCATGAATGGTGTCCTTGGAATGACAGAACTTTTAATCCAAACCCGACTGGACAGTCGGCAACGTTTGTTTTCTGAAACTATTCATAAATCCGGTTTATCATTGCTATCTATTATTAATGATATTTTGGATTTTTCAAAAATTGAAGCCGGCAAATTAGAAATTTCTCAATCAGTTTTTAATCTGCAAGAGGCTGTCGATGATATCGCTGCGTTGATGGTATCAAAGGTGCATGAAAAAGAAATAGAATTAGTAGTTCGCTATCAACCTGACTTACCCTCCCTTATGGTTGGGGATGTCGGACGTGTCAGGCAAATATTGGTAAACCTTGTTAGTAATGCGATTAAGTTCACTCATGATGGACACGTTTTGATTGACGTGAGTGGATCTGTAAAACAAGAGGTTGTTGATCTTAAAATCAAAGTTATTGATACTGGTATCGGCATAGAAGAAAAAAAATTAAAGCGTATTTTTGAAGTTTTTCAACAAGCTGATGTAACCACAACTCGAGAGTTTGGGGGAACTGGTCTCGGGTTATCAATTTCGCAAAGTCTGGTCTCAGCGATGGGAGGCGCTATAAATGTCAAATCGATACAGGGACAAGGTTCGACATTTTGTCTCCAATTGAAGTTTCCATTGGGTACAGGTAAGAAAAAAACATCCACGATTACATTTGATGCTGATGCGAGGCGTATTCTCATTGTTGATGATAATGCTGTGAACCGTAAGATATTGGAAGAGCAAGTTTTCTCTTGGGGCTTTACACCGGCATTGGCAGATAGTGGGGCGCAAGCACTACGTTTGTTAAAATACGCAAAAGACCAAGGCCAACCATTCGACATGGCGATATTAGATTATCATATGCCACAAATGGACGGCGAGACCTTGTCTAAATATATTCGTTCTGATGATGAATTCAATCAATTGTCTTTATTAGCCCTGACCTCTGTGGATAGTCCGGGAACGGCAAAAAGATTCACTGAAAGTGGTGTTCAAGGATATTTGGTGAAACCGGCTCGATCTACGTTATTGTATGAAACGGTTGTTGATATCTTCAATAAAAAAGATGGGAATGACCCTGAGTTATCGACCCCTGAGATTCATCTCCTCAATGAAAATTTAGAAATCAAAAGTGCTGATAAAATAAAAATACTTGTTGCTGAGGATAATAGCGTTAATCAACTTGTGATCAAGCATATGGCTGATCCCAATAAATATGAGCTAGTTATTGCGAACAACGGAAAAATAGCTCTCGATTTATACAAAAATTCATCAGTAGATGATTTTGATGTTATTTTGATGGATGTCTCGATGCCAGTTATGGACGGGCATCGTGCTACAGAATTGATCCGAGAGTATGAAGTTGAAGTCGGGATTGCCCAGATTCCGATAATTTGTTTGACAGCTCATGTTATGGAAGCTGACATTGAAAAATCTCAGGAAGTAGGTATGGACGATTATTTGACGAAACCAATATCAAAAGAACGGCTTGAAGCTGCTCTCGATCGTTGGTCAAGAAAAGCTTCAAGCGCCCGAACAATTAATATGTATGGTTAAAGTATGTGTATGGAATAATAATATTATTCTGGAATTTTTGCCATTTCTTCGTCTGATATATCAAAATTTGCGTATAGATTTTGAACATCGTCAAGTTCATCCAGAACATCCATGAGTTTCATGACGCTTTCTGCCTGATCACCTACTACTGGAATCAGGTTTTGCGGTTTCCAGATTAGTTTTGCTGACTGGGGTTCGCCATTGGATTGCTCCAATTTTCCCGCTACTTCTGCCAGTTGATCAGCTGCACAATAAATTACGTGCAAATCTTCTGATGAATCGACATCATCAGCCCCTGCTTCTATAGCTGCTTCCAACATTTCCTCTTCATTGGCCTTATCGCCGGGGTACTCGATAGCTCCCACCTGATCGAACATGAAAGATACTGAACCTGTTTCGCCGAGATTACCGCCGCGTTTGGTGAAGCTGGAGCGAATTTCGCTAGCAGCGCGATTGCGGTTATCTGTTAAGGCTTCGACGATAACACCAATTCCGCCTGGACCAAAACCTTCATAGCGAACCTCTTCTAATATGGCGGCATCTGCAGCGGTGGATTTCTTGATGGCACGCTCGATAT
>CAZGVP010000060.1:0-11893 GCA_964529135.1 uncultured Caulobacterales bacterium
CCTTTATATGGCCACAGCCGTCATCATACTCTATCGGTTCCGAAAAATTTTTCTGCAATATTATACGGATGTCCGCTCGAAGACATTTGTCTGGCTTTCACAACTTGTTGTCATTTCGCTGCTAGCCAACACACTCGCGCAAGTAAAATCTTTTGCGGCCATTTCAGGCTGGACACAAACTCTATCCCATCTTCAAATCGCGGTATCCTTAGTAATATTAACAATCGTTACTTGGTTCACGTTCAAGGCACTTTTGCAACCAGAACTATTCCGTAGTATCGACAAAACACTCATGCGTGTCGCGACACTTACCCGTCAACACAGCTTAGCAGGTAATGACAGACAGTCGCCCAATGCTGAGACAACCAGGCTGCGCACCCACATGGATTACGCAAAACCTTATCTCGATTCTACTCTTACTTTGCCGTCACTCGCCCAACAGCTCAATGTTCCAACCCATGAACTCTCAGAACTTATCAATCGCGATCTGGGTGTAAATTTCTTCGACTTTGTCAATGACTATCGAATTATCAGAGCGCAGGAGATATTACGCACCGATCATACAAAAACCGTACTCGAAATTTTGTATGAGGTCGGGTTTAACTCCAAATCATCCTTCAACACAGCCTTCAGAAAATATACTGGCACAACGCCAACAAGCTACCGAAAAGCTAACTCAGCCTCCAAACCGGGGACTGAATAACCTAAAATCAATATTGACTTGGAAAAAAGCGTACGGATTGGCAAAGTCGGTCGATAAATCACCACAAGAACTCCAGTTTCAGGGCTTCACCTAATCAGTTGGAGATGATGTATGCCCCTTAATGTCACCCGCGTCATGATCGCTTTCATGCTGGTCACTTGCTTTACAGCAGCCTGCAAAAACACGATCCAACAAACGCATGCCGCAACGCCCCAAAGTTCCACACTCAAAGAAATAGACCAATTACTTGCCCCCTGGAAAAGCAGTGATGCTCCTGGTGTAGCCGTTGCGATAAGATACAAGGGCGAAACTATCTTTAACGCCAGTGCGGGGATCGCAAACCTAGAATACGACACCGCCATTTCACCAGCCACATCATTCCAGATTGGATCGGTATCAAAACAATTTACCGCCTTTGCTGTAAGCATTCTTGCCTCCGAGGGCCAATTAAACCTCAATGAAGACATTCGAGAATATTTGCCAGAATTGAGTGATACAGGACGAACAATTACGGTGCGAAACCTCCTCAATCACACGAGTGGAATGCGTGATGAATCTTCTCTACTATCAATGGCAGGCTGGTTAGAAGATGACGCAGTTTCCAATGACCAAGTATACCGCCTTGTCACAGCACAGGCTGATTTGAATTTTGAGCCCGGCGAAAGCTACGAATACAATAATTCAAATTATTTCCTTCTTGCTCAGCTCGTTGAACGCATCTCCGGAATGGCCTTTTCGGAATTTATGAAAACCCGCATTTTCGAACCATTGGGTATGATGGATACAACCATTCACCAGGATCGCTCCTTAATAATGAGAAACAAAGCTTATTCATATTATCCAACTGCAGGAAATTATGTAAAAGCAGGCTTAAATTCTGAACTAGTCGGGTCAACTGGTGTACAAACTACGCCAACCGACCTCATAAAATGGGCCGCAAATTTCGAAACCCACCATGTTGGCAATGATGACGCTTTCGCCATCATGGGGGAGAGACCATCACTGCCCGATGGAACTCCAGCACTTCTTGCAAGAGGGCAAGAACTGCGACCATATAATGGGTTCCAAACCTGGTCTCATGGTGGCCGCATTGGCGGGTTCAGAGCTTTTCTACTACGCGTTCCTTCTGAAAAATTTGCGATCTCCATCCTAAGTAACCGGGCCGATTTCGACACTGCTAAAATTGCCTTTGCAATTACTGACATCTTATTGCGAAACCATCCCTCTTACATAAAACCAACAAGTAAAAAGTGGGCAAAAGCAACACCACAAGAACTTTCAACATTTGTTGGCAATTACGAATTGTTTGAGGGCGTGTTGTTCTCATTCACAACAGACAGCAAGAAACTCTACCTCGCCCCGTTAAACACAAATGATAAAATTGAGTTACCCCAGATCGGCGAAAACAGATTTTCATTAAATCTTGCGCAAGACACTTCAATAGAATTTGCTAGCGCTAAAGATAGTGCGTCACCATCAATATCATACATCATCGGATTACACGGAACGCTCACGGCCCAGCGGATTGAGCTTAAATCTTTCACACCATCCGCTGATAATCTCAACGACTATGTGGGTGGCTATTATAGCACCGAGCTAAATACACGCTACGACTTTACAATGGTGGATGGACAGTTGTTTGCATCTCATATCCGCGTGAATCCGATACCTCTGGCACCCTATCACCCCGATGAATTTTCCACGCAGTCGCAAACTTTCCAGAAGGTCGAGTTTATACGAAACGCAGCAGGAACTGTTATAGGTTGTAAAATTTCTGCAGCTGTCGCCAACGATATTTGGTTTGATCGTTTGTGATACAATAAAAAGCGTTTTTACACGCCAAGACTCAAGCATTCGGAAAATGAGCCTAATCGTTCACCTGCGACTGAATAGACCTCTTGGGTTTTGCCCGCCCGACGCTTATGGTCCCCTAATGGATCGTAAAGAAGAAATACGCGAAGCATTCAAACGTGCCCTCTTGCATACCACCAAAGCCCTTTCGGCAACAGAGGAGGTAGAAGTGAGCTTTGGTGGGGACAAACCCCATGTAAGCGGGAACCTCGCGCGCATCCCCCTTCCCGATCGGATTATCAACCGAGATACTGCCGCCATAACCAGAGGTGAAGCTGACGCAGCAGCGCTAAGGCTTGCCCATCATGATGCTGGCGCACATTTGCGACTGGCCCCAAAAAACGCAAGCGGACGTATTGTCTTTACGGCACTAGAAAATGCCCGTATCGAAGCAATTGGCGCACGTGCACTACCAGGTGTTGGTGACAATCTGGCTGCAGCCCTTGAGCAAACTTTTGCGCAGAAAAAATACGACAACACTAGCGACAATGATGTAACGCCGCTGGCAGATGTTGCGGCTCTTTTTTTGCGCGAAAAATTGACCGGACGCCCTGCACCAGCCTCAGCCAAACCCCATATGGAATTTTGGCTGGAACAAGTGCGTGAAAAAGCCGGAGGCAGTTTTGACGCCCTTAGCAAAATGAATGCCCTTGAAGACCAGGCCGCTTTTGCACGCCTTGCCCGTAATGTGATCCGTGATCTTGAACTTGATGATGATGAACAGGGCGACCAGGAAGAAGACGATCAGAACTCAGATGATGAGAATGATAACCAGGATGAGAATAACAAGCCGGATGATCCAGACGCTGACCCTACTGCTGACCATCCTGAAGACAGCCTGCCAGAAGGTGGCGATACACCAGACGGAGATGCAGATCTCTCCGATCAAGATTTCGACCACACCAGTGAAGATGACGATTTGTCTTCTGATGAAGCCAATGCGGTTTCCGGGAGCCAGCCGCAAACCGGCGATAGCGGGGACGTTTATAAACCCTACACCACCCAGTTCGATGAAATAGCAGATGCTGTCGACCTTTGTGATCCAGAGGAATTAGAGCGCCTTCGCCGGACACTCGATCGTCAATTGGAAAATTATCACGCTATTGTCTCTCGTCTTGCCAACCAGTTACAACGCAAATTGATGGCACAACAAAACCGTAGCTGGATGTTCGACCTTGACGAAGGCGTGCTTGATGCTGCTCGATTGGCGCGCATTGTGATTGACCCGATGCAACCGCTTTCCTTCAAACAGGAAAAAGATCAGGAGTTTCGCGATACAGTCGTAACTCTCTTGATTGATAACTCAGGCTCAATGCGAGGACGCCCAATCACCATTGCCGCTATCTGCGCAGACATTCTCGCCCGCACATTAGAACGTTGCTCAGTCAAGGTGGAAATCCTAGGCTTTACCACCCGCGCCTGGAAAGGCGGGCGGGCACGCGAAAAATGGGTTGGCGAGAATCGTCCAGCACGCCCTGGGCGCCTGAATGACCTGCGCCATATCATATACAAGAATGCAGACGCGCCCTGGCGCCGGGCGCGTACTTCACTTGGTTTAATGATGAAAGAGGGTATACTGAAAGAAAATATTGATGGTGAATCGTTATTGTGGGCTCACGAACGGTTAATCGGCCGATCAGAAACACGCCGTATCATGATGGTTATTTCTGATGGCGCGCCCGTTGATGACACAACCTCCTCTGCTAATGGTGGCGCTTACCTTGAGCGACATTTGCGCGATGTAATCGATTATATAGAAACGAAATCTCCAGTAGAATTACTCGCCATCGGCATCGGTCACGATGTCACAAGATATTATCGCCGCGCCTTGACGATTGTTGACGCTGAACAATTGGGCGGTGCCATCGTAGATAAACTTGCCGAATTATTTGAAGAAGATGGGCCCGGAGCAAGGCAATGATCATGCTCGTACGGGTTGCGGCAGGGCTTTTTATTTTTTGCGCAGGCCTGCTCTCAATTCACAGCATTGCAAACAGGGCTGATTCCGACAGCATTTTCTGGAAACCTGTCCCTGTAACAACGACGCCTCATAACCTCTCAAGGCTAAAAACAATTTCACCCCAACATTATGGAAAACTCATTTATCGAGGCGGCATTCAATTAACCAGCAGCGCTAAGAATTTCGGCGGCTTTTCCGGTTTGCATATCACCAGTGACGGAACATCATTACTTGCTTTATCAGACCGGGCACAATGGTTACGTGCAACGCTCGACTATGATGACGCTGGTGCACTCATCGGAGCAAGCAACGCAATGATGGCTCCTGTTACCAATGCTGACGGTAACCCCCTACCAACACAGCTTGCCGACAGTGAGGGGTTAGACGTATCTGGAAACGAAATATTGATATCCTTCGAGCGCAGCCCTAGAATAGATAAATATAGTTTGGATGAAGATGGTATCATTCGTTTTAAACAAAGTGTGATGAGCTTTGGAGATATAGCTTCTCTTCGCAGTAACAAATCCCTTGAAGGCGTAACACGAATAAATGATCATACCATTATTGCTACAATTGAGCGTAGATTCAAGCAACACCCCAAGAAGCAAGCCTCCAACAACATTACCATAAACGCAGCGCGCGTTAACATCTCAACCAAAGCCTATGACCGACGCAACCCTGACGAAAATAGAGCGTTCTTCTCCATAACCCCAACTCCGCCCCTGGAGATTACCGACATCGGACATTTGGATGGTACTTTATATCTTAGCGAACGCTATTACTCACGCAAACGAGGCCTGCAAGTTCGACTCTCCAGCACCGAAGTCAAAAATCTTTCACTTGAGATTCCTGCAATAACAAAAACTCTTGCGGATTTTACGTTATTACAAAATATCGACAATTTTGAAGGCTTGTCAGTGCACACTACACATGATGGGCGCACCATACTTTACATTATATCAGATGATAATTTCAGTACACGGCAAAAAACATTACTTTTAATGTTTGAAGTTCCAGCAGCTAGTTAAATCTATAATTTGTCTATCTCCGCATCACTCAACGCCCGTGCCTCATCAGGCAGCATAATAGGGATTGAATCTCGAATTGGATAAGCAAGGCCAGCATTCTTGCTAAGAAGTTCACCTTTTTCACGGTCAAACACCAAAACCCCGCGGGTCTGCGGACAGACCAGAATTTCCAGCAAACGTGGATCAATTTCGATGGTTGTGTTTTCTTGATCCGCCTCAGGGTTTTGGCTGTCACTCATCACTACGCATCCTATTGTAAAAATGAATCCGATTTACCGTCATCTACGCAAGACATTTCCATCAATGTTACAAGGCATTCAGCACGGGCGGCAGTATCTTGAGCTTCAAGCAATGCCTGTTTTTCATTGGGCTCAAACGGACACCCCATCGCCAACGACACTACGAGAGCTTCACTTGGCGCTTCTTCCACCGCATCCCAATCGGTTTTCAAACCCTCAGTGTCGAGATAAAGTTCCATCGCGTTCAACAATCGCTCACGATCAACAATTTCCGCAGATGCATCCGGCATGCCGTCACCTGCAAATTCCTGCCAATCTACACTAACCTGGCGATAGGGAGTGTCAGTGGATAATTCGTCAGTAATTCGAAACCGCCGTAACCCCGTCAAGGTGATCAGATAACGACCATCATCACTTTCAGCAAAATTCGTCAACCGCCCAGCACAACCGATAGTATATAAAGACGGCTTTTCGTTACTCCCTTCGGAGCGAGGCTGGATCATCCCGATCATGCGGCCTTTGCCCAACACATCATCGATCATGCGAAGATACCGGGGTTCAAAAATATTAAGCGGCAATTGCCCACCTGGCAGCAACAGCCCACCAGTGAGTGGAAATACAGGCATTGTTTCAGGCAAGCTATCAGAGCGCAAATATCGTGTAGTATGTTCCATCAATATCCTTATACGATGTAATCACCAGTAAACTGGCAATCAATAGTCTCACGAAAAGAGAATGGACGACATACGTCGACGTGCTGATTTTACTAGAGGATCCATTGGTCCAAGTGCTTCAAAAACTGTCAACAGCTTTTTACGCGCCGCCTCTTCATTCCATTCATGATCTTTTTCCATCAGAAGCAATAATTGATCAGCTGCAGCTTCCATATTTCCTTGTCCTATCAAGGCTTCAGCATAATCGTAACGCGACTGATGATCATCAGGATTCGCGCCTACAGATGAAGCAAGCGCACCAGCATCACCTGCACTCTCAGCACTTGAGGCAAGAGCAATAGATGCCTCGATCGCTGTGATGGCTGGATCATTTTTCTTGTCCTGGGCTACACCCGACAACAGGTTTTTTGCCTGCTCAAGATCACCTGTCGCTACATAACAACGGGCTAAGCCGGCAAGTCCTTCAATATTTTCTGGATCAAGCTGAACCAGTTGAGCGTAAAGCTGAGCTGCAGCAGAGATATCGCCTTGATTAAAAGCCTGCCCTGCTGCTGCAATAATTTCCTCAGAGGTCGGGCCTGCACCCTCTCCTGAGCCGGGGGCACCATTCGCCGGCAACTTGGTCAAACGGTCAATAAAAGCTTTAATTTCGCTTTCAGGCACAGCACCCATAAAACCATCAACAGGCTGGCCTTGCGAAAACGCATAAACCGTCGGAACCGATTGCACGCGCAATTGCGAGGCAAGCATTTGATTTTTATCAATATCGATTTTGACAAGCCTGACCTTACCACCAGCTTCCTGTACTGCTTTTTCCAGCATCGGCGTCAGCTGTTTACAAGGCCCACACCATGGTGCCCAGAAATCAACAATGACAGGCATACTCATAGAAGTAACAATCACATCCTGTTCGAAGGTATCTATCGAGCTATCAATGATCAACGGCCCACCGCCTGCGCCAGAAGCTTGTGTGTTGGGGGCCTGCTCGTTTGGGGCTTGCCCAAAACTCGGTCCCGTCCCAGAAAAATCATTCATTTAATGTTCCAATATCTCTAATCGCTGGTCGGTTACTGCACACTTGAAGCATTGACGCTATTTGAAGCACTCTTGTATCACCTCAAGCAAGTTTCTCAAATGGGAAGACGAGCGCAGATACACAAGCTATTGATCCGACCATAGGAGCCTTTTTTGATGAGAACCAGTTTAGCCAATATTATCAAAATTAGGCGCCCGTTTTTGCAAAAAGGCGCTCGCCGCCTCAGCAAATTCTGGCCCACGCAGCGCATCCGCAAAGATTTTTCCTTCTTCCTGCATCCGTCCTGCGGCCTCAGCACGGTTCTTTTTTAACAAGGCTTTGGCGTTTAATATTGCCGATGGCGCCTTTGCAGCAAGAATTTTCAGGATTTCCTCTGATTCAGCCTGCAAGGTGTCATCCTCAAACATTCGGGTTATCAAGCCACATGCCTGCGCCTCTTCAGCGCCCACCCGTGTACCTAACATAAACATTTCAGCGGCTTTACGTGGTCCAACAATCATTGGTAGCAAGAGGCTGGAAGCGGCCTCCGGCACCACTCCCAAATCCACAAATGGGGCTGAGATTTTGGCTGACCGCCCGGCAAACACAAAATCGCAATGCAGCAACATAGTCGCCCCAACTCCAACAGCAACGCCGTTAACCACAGACACAAGCGGCTTTTTAGCATCGAGGATAGCTTTTAGAAACAACTCTACTGGCCGCACTTCGTCGCCATAAGGCGGGTTTGACTTTGACTCAATAAATTCTTGAATATCATTGCCCGAGGTAAAGGCATCTCCCGTACCGGTAATACTCACAACTCGAACCGACTTGTCAGCTTGCGCCGAGTTAATTGCCCCAGCCATCGCAGCATACATCTCATGGGTCAGGGCATTTTTCATTTCCGGGCGATTCATACGAATGGTACGAATATGATCTGAATCGGTAATTACAATCTGCTGGCTCATGATAGCGCTCCAAAGTCTTTTGAACTAGCGCCTACATGCTGGGGCAATCACCGCAAAGTCAATAAAACATAGCAGCCAATTACGACAGCCAAGCTGAAGCAACACTATAGACGAATACTATTTGTCATACCTGACGCATTACTCCGCACCAAGATGTTCGATCCAGTAAAACGGCTTATTATGCCAGGAAGCATTATGAAATTTTCTATAAAAACAGATAAAAAGATATTGTGTGAATAGAAGAGAACCGAGAAATCACAATGGTCTCACCAATAGGAGCAGCCCATTTTACAAACGCTAACACCCTATTTGGTCAAACTTTGGCACAAAATCTTCTCGTAAGCCAAATTCCAGTATTGCCCCAACCCCTTATACATCACTGGCTAACTCGATAATATTGTACACAGCTTGACGAAGGAAGAGAACATCCATAGAACGTATCTGTTTTGTTCTATCTTAAATAGAGCATATTGATATATAAGGAAGTTCGCCAATGCTGACCCGCAAACAACATGATTTGCTGATCTTCATTAATGACAAGATCACCGAAACCGGGATTTCCCCTTCTTTTGATGAAATGAAGGAAGCGCTTGATTTGCGGTCTAAATCGGGCATTCATCGGTTAATAACAGCTCTCGAAGAGCGAGGTTTTATACGCCGCCTTGCCCACAGAGCCAGAGCTCTCGAAGTATTGCGACTACCTGATGATGCCAGCCTCACGGCTAATCTCACTAGTACACAAGGAGCTCAAGCCTCACCGGTTCGCAAGCCTTTTTCTCCTTCTGTGGTCGAAGGCGTTTTTGGCAAGCAACATCATACACCAGATGCAGAGCCAGCCATAAATAGTGATTATGAATCATTACCAATCCTCGGCAAAATTGCTGCAGGTACGCCGATTGAGGCCATACAACATGAAGTTGATCGTTTCCCTGCACCAACGGCCATGCTTGGCGGCGGCGAACATTATGTGCTTGAGGTAGAAGGTGAATCCATGATTGAGGCAGGAATTCATGACGGTGATATGGCCGTGATCCGCCGTTGTGTGGATGCGACTACCGGCGATATCGTTGTCGCCCTGGTGGATGATCAGGAAGCGACCCTGAAGCGATTGCGCAAAAAAGGCGCATCAATCGCACTGGAGGCTGCTAACCCTGAATTTGAAACCAGGATTTACGGGCCAGATCGCGTCAACGTACAAGGCAAACTCGTAGGCCTGATGCGTGTTTATTAACGAACAAACCTATAATCAACCAGCCATTTAACCTTTAACACGGCGCGCTCTTTCATCTGCGACGAGCGCGTCTACCGTCACCAGATCAAAGCCACGCAAGCTCGCCGATGTCAACCATGGGCCTAGCATGTTCAGCGTATCCTCATGAGGGTGTGCAATCGCAATGGCATAGCCAGTCCGTCGTGCAATTTCTTCTACCTGCAACAATTGCCTGCGCACCGTCGCGGCGCCCGCCTCTGGGTCCAAAAAAACATCCCGACTTAAAACGCTAACGCCGCTATTCATTGCCACTTCCGGCACCACAGTTTTTGCCGTGGTAACACTATCAACAAAATATAACCCACGCCTTTTCATAGCCGCCAATACCTTCGTCATTTTCTTTTTATTGGCCGTAACACTCGATCCCATATGATTATTGACGCCGCGATAGCCGGTAAATCGATCCAAATTCCACTGTAGATCATTGTGAAATTTCTTCGCAGAGCTGCCCATCTTAAGAGCATGAGGTCCAGGGTTTTGAGGGCCCAATGGCTCCATAGGCAAATGCAACATAATGGCATGATCGAGAGCGGATGCCTCATCGACCATTGCTTGAATATTTTTTGCATAAGGCAGAAAAGACAAAGTCAACGGTCCAGGCATATTCACTATACGCTGGAAGGCAGACCGATCAGGACCAATATCATCAAATATGATAGCCACCCTTGGGCGCGTTACCCCATAACCTGCACCCACAGGGGCAGAACTCTCAGAACTTGAACCCACAAGCGCTGATACCGTAGGGTCAGCTGGTGCACGCGCCGCGTCACCACGCACGACTTCATCCACAATCCGTTTGCGCTCAGGTCCTTGGCCAATTGTCCCTTCGCGCAAGGCGCCGTGCCGTACAACAGAATTCACAAACGGCTCATTTTGCCGGTTAGCATTGAAACCTGAATTAGCGCCCCCTATCCGCAACCCGGAACGAAACTGTTTTTTTTGCTGCTCAATTTCAAACCCGCGAATACGCTCATATCCGGAGTAGCGTGCAGAAACGGAATTTGCATGCCCCCCTAAATACGAAGCTGCTGCCCCCAAAATGACGCCTACTAACGCCATACAAATTGATGCCAACACCCCTGCACGCCCAGCCCGCCTACCGACAATTTCGGCGCGAACAGGCAGCCTGGCCGAGTCAGGCTTTTGTGTTCGCGACTGGAAAAAAGGTAGAAAAGGCAAGCCAAATTCCTATTTCAAGTATGAATAATAAAACGAATCATCACTGCCATGATTCATCACGTTTTTGTTTTTTAATATGTACCAACGCAGAAAAATTTGCCCCCTGACAGCAGCCATGCCATTAGTGCAGCCCTTACCATTTAGGCAAAACGAACACCGCCATGATCATGTTGATCGATAATTATGATAGTTTCACCTGGAACCTCGTGCATCTCATTGGTGCTGAAGGATATGATGTCCATGTAAAGCGTAATGACGCGTTGACCACCAAAGAGGCGATGGCCGCCAAGACAGACGCAATTGTCCTTTCCCCCGGACCATGCACACCTGATCATGCTGGCATCTGTCTGGAGCTCGTTTCAGCAGCAGCAGTACGCAACAAACCTGTATTCGGCGTATGTCTTGGCCTTCAGGCAATAGCCCAATCACTGGGTGGGCGCGTTATCCTTGCCGATAAACTGATGCATGGTAAAATCTCAAATATCAGCCATACAGGAAAAGGATTCCTTGCTGGCTTGCCAAATCCATTTTTAGCAACACGCTACCATTCACTAGTGGCCGATGAGGCAACATTGCCAGATTGCTTTGAAATATGCGCGCGCTCGGATGATGACGGTGAGATTATGGCTATTCAGCACAAAGATAAACCATTAGCTGCCGTTCAATTTCATCCTGAAAGTATTGCCTCTGATGCAGGCGCTTTATTATTTAAAGGCTTTATGAAGTGGGCCGCCATACGCGGTGACGCGATGGAACAGAAAAACAAACAGGCGATCTGACTGTATGAGTGAATTTCGTCCATACTTACAAATGGCCTCCACTGGCACAACGCTCAGCCCGAAAGCCATGGGCGAAGCCATGACATTGATGCTTCAAGGGGTGCCTAGCGATATAGAGATTGCCGGGTTTTTAATGGCGCTGAGAGCACGCGGCGAAACAGTGGATGAAATCAGTGCTGCCGCCAAAGCAATGCGTGCCATGGCACTACCAGTTACAGCACCAGAAA
>CAZGVP010000061.1:0-11866 GCA_964529135.1 uncultured Caulobacterales bacterium
ATCCCGGAAAACAAGCCTTATGCATATCGACCGTTATTATACCACTGAGCCTGCTGCAGCTGATGATATTGCGGCGGGCGAAAACGCCGTTGATGTTGCTTATGGCGGCGTAGGATTTGCCGACCGTGTCAGTGAAATACGCTCGATTTCTGGTGAAGCCATTGTCTCAATGGATGACATTGAGGTTCCGCGAGCCTGGAGTCAGACAGCGATTGATATTCTTGCGCAAAAGTATTTCCGCAAGGCTGGGGTTCCCGCGATCACCAAGCGAGTGGTTGAAGCGGGAGTACCTGTATTTTTGCAGCGCTCTGTACCTGATAATGAGGCGATGGAGCGGCTTGATATTAATAACCGCTTTGGGCCGGAACATTCTGCAAAGCAGGTTTTCCACAGACTTGCTGGTGCTTGGGCGTATTGGGGGTGGAAAGGCGATTATTTCCAAACCGAAGCAGACGCAAGAACTTATTATGATGAAATGCGGTTTATGCTGGCAAGCCAGGTCGCTGCACCAAATAGCCCACAATGGTTTAACACAGGCCTGCATTGGGCTTATGGCATTGATGGTCATGGTCAGGGGCATTTTTATGTTGACCCAAAAACAGAGCGATTAAAAGCGTCAGAAAGCGCTTATGAACGTCCCCAGCCTCACGCGTGCTTTATTCAGTCTGTTGACGATAACCTGGTTGGCCAGAACGGGATTATGGATTTGTGGCGCAGGGAAGCTTTGTTGTTTAAATATGGTTCTGGCTCAGGAACCAATTTTTCAAACGTTCGTGGAAAGGATGAGTTACTGTCAGGCGGTGGACAAAGTTCGGGGTTGATCAGTTTTTTACGCGTTGGTGATGCGGCTGCAGGTGCCGTTAAATCCGGTGGGACCACGCGACGGGCCGCAAAAATGGTGGTTGTCGATGTTGATCATCCAGACATTGAAGAGTTTATTCAGTGGAAGGTGAAAGAAGAACAAAAAGTTGCAGCCTTGGTCACTGGTTCGCGGGCTATGGTGCGCCACCTTCCCAAAGTGTTTGCCGCTTGTAACGACCAGCAAGCTGGTGGTGACGATCGGTTTGACCCGAAAAACAATGCAGCTTTAAAAGTTGCTGTGAAAGATGCGCGTTCAGCATTTATTCCTGATGCTGCGCTCAAGCGTGTCATCGATTTTGCGCGCCAGGGATTTCGGGAATTTCATGTGGATGAATATTCTCTGGATTGGGATAGCGAAACGTATCGCTCAATCAGTGGGCAGAATGCTAATAATTCTGTGCGGGTGACGGATGCTTTTTTGAAAACTGTCGCGAACGAAGATGATTGGACTTTGCGTAGACGGTTTGATGATACACCGATGAAGACGGTACCAGCGACTTCGCTGTGGAATAATATTTGTGAAGCTGCGTGGATGTGTGCAGATCCTGGATTGCAGTTTCATAATACAATCAATGCATGGAACACTTGCCCTGAGGATGGCGAAATTCGCGCGTCAAATCCGTGCTCAGAGTATATGTTCCTCGATGATACAGCCTGTAATCTTGCTTCTGTAAATGTGCTGAAATTTAAGACTGATCATGGTTTTGATGTGGCGGGTTTTGAACATGCCTCTCGCTTGTGGACATTAACGCTCGAAATTTCGGTTGCGATGGCGCAATATCCATCACCAGAAATAGCCAAACGTTCTCATGATTACCGAACCCTTGGTCTTGGGTTTGCAAATCTTGGCGGGTTAATCATGAGTTCCGGCTATGGCTATGATAGTGAGGAAGGCAGGGCTGTGGCGGCTGCTTTGTCATCATTAATGAGCGGAGTTGCTTACAAAACATCAGCTGAAATGGCTCAAAGCGTGGGGCCTTTTGCTCGTTATAGTCAAAACCGTGATGCGATGATGAGGGTGATCCGAAATCATCGTCGTGCTGCATTGGGAGTTAGAGAAGCGGGTGAGTTTGAAAACCTGGTTATCTTACCCAAAATCTTTACCCCTGAAAATTGTCCTTGGAATAGTCTTTCAGACCGTGCACGCAGCGTATGGTCTGATGTATATGAAATAGGTGCGATCAATGGTTTTCGGAATGCACAAGTAACTGCTATTGCGCCGACGGGTACAATCGGCCTGGTTATGGATTGTGATACAACCGGCATTGAGCCTGATTTTGCGCTGGTAAAATTCAAGAAACTTGCCGGCGGTGGACATTTTAAAATTATTAATCGTGCTGTTCCGCAAGCGCTAAAGGCATTGGGATATCGCAGCGGTGAGATTGACGAAATAGTTCACTACGCGACAGGGCACGGTACGTTGAGTGGTGCGCCGGGAATTGATTATAAAATTTTGCGCGAAGAGGGGTTTGGTGAAAACCACATAAAAGCTCTGGACGAACGTTTAAAAACTGCGTTCGATATGACGTATGCGTTTACCCCGCAAGCTTTGGGCGAGGATTTCTGCCGTAATGTTCTTGGTTTCACAGAAAGTCAGTTGTCGCAAACTGGCTATGAGGTATTGCGAGACCTGGGCTTTGAAGATGAAGAAATCCATGCTGCAAATCTTTATTGCTCCGGCGCAATGACTGTTGAGGGGGCGCCTTATTTAAAAGATGAACATCTTGCAGTATTTGATTGTGCATCACCATGTGGACGATTTGGGGAGCGCGCACTCTCGGTAGATGGACACCTGAATATGATGGCAGCTAGTCAGCCCTTCATATCAGGCGCAATTTCGAAAACGGTTAATTTGCCAGCCTCTGCTGGTGTTGACGATTGCGCGCGGGCGTTCATGCTGGCTTGGCAATCTGGCATCAAGGCTATTGCTCTTTATCGCGATGGATCGAAATTATCACAGCCCCTGATGAGCGCCCTGCTTGCGGATGGCGACGTCACAGAGGATGAGGAAAACCTCGAAGAAGCGCTTGTCGGGGCACCGCAGGCGCAGCGGTCTAAAATAGTTGCAGAAAAAATCATTGAACGAATAATTGAGCGCAAACCTGGGCGCCGGCGTTTGCCGGATCGGCGCAAAGGATACATACAAAAAGCGATTGTTGGTGGGCATAAAGTTTATCTGCATACAGGCGAATTTGACGATGGCGAAATTGGTGAAGTTTTCATTGATATGCACAAAGAGGGTGCGGCGTTTCGCAGCCTGATGAATAATTTTGCTATCGCAGTTTCGTTAGGGCTTCAATATGGCGTCCCTCTTGAAGAATTTGTTGATGCTTACGTCTTTACCCGGTTCGACCCATCCGGACCGGTGCAAGGCAATGATCAAATCAAGCACGCAACGTCGATTCTTGATTACATCTTTAGAGAATTGGCTATTTCGTATCTTGGGCGAAATGACCTTGCTCATGTTGACCCGTCAGAGTCTGCCGTTGATGCAATCGGACACGGTGTTGATAGTGAAAAGGCACAAGCTGAAGCGACAAAATTAATTTCAAAAGGTTTTTCTCGATCAACAGTGATGGATAATCTGGTGGTGCTGCGCGGCGGAGACTTTGATCGAATGCGCTTGCAGGGCATTGAAAGCCAATCTGATCTTGCGCAAGATGAAGAGATGAATGCGGGGAGCAGTACCAAGGATGAGACAATCAATGCGGAGACGATTGAGGCCCATGTTAGTCGGCTCGCAGAGTCAGTAAAGCAGAAAATTCCAAAGGGAAGTCTTGCAACCCCTTCAGGTCATGCAAACTCTCAGGCCATGTCTGAGGCACGTGCAAAAGGTTATGAAGGTGATGCCTGTCATGAGTGTGGACAATTCACGCTTGTGCGTAATGGTACTTGTTTGAAATGTGACAGCTGTGGTTCTACAACCGGTTGTTCATGAGTTGAGTGTCTATGTTTCAGAATGAAACATAACTCGGCAAAATCACCGTATTTTTTTAAGTTAAAATTGAGGGTTTATATGCATACTCCCCGGGTGATCTGGGGGAAAGGAATGCTATGTGGAAATCACTTGTACTAATGATTTTGTTTGGGTTTGCGGTGATGATGACAATTTCCGCAGTTCTTGTGCATCCATATTCTGGAGCTACAGTCGATCCTGTGACGAAATTTACACGTGAAGTTAGTCGTACGATCAAGGAGGTAGATCAGGTTGGTCCTGCTATAAGTGAAGTTTGGGAGAATGCAGCAGCTATCAAACTGCCATCTCTTGGGGGGAGTTCAAAATTTTTTTCAGGTGAAGACCGTATTGATGCAACCCTTACGGGATCGGACTTTACAGGTAAATCATTGGTGAATGCGAATTTCAACGGGGCTTTTTTATCTGGCTCGACGTTTAAAAGTGCTCTTGCTCAGGAAGCAGGTTTTGAAGGTGCCCAGGCGCAAGATGTGAATTTTACAAACGCACGCTTGCAAAAAGGCCGTTTTTCGGCAGGAATTTTTACTGGCAGCGATTTTACAGGCGCTAATCTGCGTGAGGTGATTGCTCGAGCATCGCGCTTTTCTCGCGCAAACTTTTCTGATGCTGACCTGTCTTTTTCTAAGGTCTCAGGCGCAGATTTTTCTGCCGCAAATTTTACAACCTGTTATTGTGTGAGTGCAAATTTTACCAATGCAATTTTGAAAGATGCGATTTTCAATCAAGCTGATCTTTCCGGTGCGCGCCTTGTCGGCGTTCGGCTTAACGGGGCGGACTTTACTAATACTAATGTCTATCTGGCGGATTTTACAGGGGCAGACTTAAGTGGAGCCAATTTATCAGCCGTACTTAATCTTGAAGCGGATCAACTTTTCTCAGCCTGTGGGGATGAGGCAACATTATTGCCTGCAGGCGTCGCAATCGCAGCCTGCAGGCTTTAAGGTTAGGCTGTCGGGGCAGCGGCGCGGACATCGTCACCGACAAACTCTTCAAAGAGTTTGAAGTTTTCAATAAACATATCAGCAAGCTTCGAGGCCTGATTATCATAATCATCGCCTGATCCCCAGCTATTGCGAGGGATTAAGATATTGCTATCAACGCCCTTTAGCTCAGTGGGAACTTCAAAACCAAAAACAGGGTCTGTGACCATTGGTGCACTATTTAATGATCCGTCGAGTGCTGCAGCTAAAAGCGTACGTGTCGCTTTAATTGGCATGCGTTGACCGATACCAAAAGGCCCGCCTGTCCAGCCGGTATTGACCATCCAGCAAGCCACATTGTGTTTGTCGATAAGTTTACCCAGGAGTTCCCCATATTCTGAGGGGTGGCGCGGCATAAACGGTGCTCCGAAACAAGTGGAGAAAGTGGCTTGAGGTTCATTGCCAAGTCCCTTTTCCGTGCCGGCTACTTTTGCTGTGTATCCCGATAAGAACATATACATTGCTTGAGCAGGACTTAAGCGCGCAATAGGTGGCATAACGCCAAACGCATCACAGGTTAGCATGATAATGTTTTTGGGGAAGGTGGTGCGTCCATCCAGACTGGCATTGGGGATATAGTTGATTGGGTAGGCGCCGCGCGAATTTTCCGCAAGACTTGCATCATCAAGATCAAGTTTGCGACTTAGGGGATCCATCACAACATTTTCAAGAACAGTGCCCCACCGTTTCGTTGTGGCGAAGATTTCTGGTTCCGCCTCTTGTGAAAGGCGTATCATCTTAGCGTAACAACCACCTTCAAAATTAAATAAACCATTTGGCCCCCAGCCATGTTCATCATCACCAATCAAAGTGCGTTCTGGATCTGCTGATAAAGTTGTTTTGCCTGTTCCCGATAACCCAAAGAATATCGATGGGTCATTTTCTTGCCCAACGTTAACAGAGCAATGCATTGGCATTATTGATTTGGGAGGTAGCAGGTAATTCAAAATGGAGAAAACAGATTTTTTCATTTCGCCTGCATAGGACGTGCCACCTATTAGCACTTTGCGCCGGGAAAAATCTATCGCAATAACCGTTCCCGTACTGCAGCCATGGCGTTTTGGATTTGCAGAAAATCCTGGAAGGTCAACAATCGTAAAGTCAGGTTCAACATTACGTTGATCCATGGGTGGACGGATTAATAAGTGCTGGATAAACAGGCTGTGCCATGCGTACTCAGTGAAGACGCGAACTTTCACGTGGTGCTCGCTATCGGCTCCGCCTCGTAGATCTTGTGCAATCAGCTCTCGATCGGCGGCATATGCGAGCATGTCCGCTTCAAGTGTTCCAAATTGCTCGCTGGTAATTGATTTGCTTGCTTCCCACCAAACAGTTTCTTCGCTTTCATTATCGCGAACAATAAATTTGTCTTGAGCTGAACGCCCGGTATGTTCACCAGTCTTAACAGCTAATGCGCCGCCATCTGCGACAACGCCTTCTTCCCTATTGAGGGCAAGTTCATAGAGTGCAGCTGCAGTTAGATTTCTCAAATGAGTAGGGCTTGTGTCGTTAAACGACAAATGACCCGCAATAGCGGGTTGGAGCGAAGTGCTCATAAAAAACGTCCTCCCAGACGATATCGTTTTAGTTTAGTGTATTCCATTTTTGGATACGAACGACATATGTATCCTGTATTAGCAAATTTGGCCAGTGGTGTTCATGACACAAGATATTGAGTTTTTTGACGCAGTTTGGGTTCGCTGAGTTGGCACGAATGCACAACCATAATAACACATAGCAATTAGTGGCTACGCGTAAGAGATGTTTCTACGAGATCAGCAAGAATTTGCGTATGCTCATTGTCTGGTAATGCCTCAAGGTTTCTGATTGCAGTTGAGGAGTATTCTTGAGCAAGCGAGAAAGTTTCCTGAATGCCGCCATGTTTTTCAATCAGTGCGCAAGCTTGGCCAAAATCGTCCCCATGTTGGCTGCCATCGGTAATAGTACGTTTCCAGAAACGTTTTTCATCTGAGTTTGCTTGAGCGATTGCCAAGATCACCGGTAAGGTCATTTTACCTTCCCTAAAGTCATCTCCGACAGATTTACCAAGTGCATGCTCGTAACCGGCATAATCTAATGCGTCATCTATGAGTTGATAAGCAATGCCAAAATTACGTCCAAATGCTTCCAGAGAATTTTCAACATTTACGTCAGTTTCAGCAATGACCCCTCCCACATGGGTAGCGGCAGCAAAAAGAGCTGCAGTTTTTGCATTGATCACGTCAATATACATCGCTTTTGTCGTATCGAGGTTTTTCTGAGTTGCTAATTGCAAGACCTCACCCTCAGCTATAACACTGGATGCATGAGAGAGAATTTTCAAAACCCGGAGATTATTGGCCTCAACCATTAGCTCAAATGCCCGTGAAAAAATATAATCTCCAACAAGGACACTTTCTTTGTTCCCCCAGATGATATTTGCGGTTTTCGCGCCTCGGCGCAGCGCGGAATCATCTACTACATCATCATGCAGTAAAGTTGCGCCATGAATAAGTTCTACCGCTGCTGCTAGTGGGATGTGGTTTTGGCCCTGGTATTGTACAGCGCTCGCTGAACTAAGGGTGAGAAGTGGTCGTAAGCGTTTTCCGCCCGCATGAATAAGATGCCCCGCAAGATCAGGTATCATTGTGACAGGTGAAGCAAGACGGGCGAGAATTTCACTATCAACTTGTTCGAGGTCGCGATTGTTCAAAGCCCGCAAATCTGTAACGACGCGTGTAAAGCTCGGTGCTTTCTGATCGGTTTTCAGGGCCAGTGCCAAGGTATATGCCTTTCGCAACAAATATACTGAACAATAATCGGCCTTTGTGCCGCATCAGCTAGTCAGAGTGACCCTTACATGAGAACGGGTCAAGCCGAAGCGGTACTTCGTGATGCATATAAGCCTTTCATCAGCGAATCCAAACAGCCCTGAATGCGTCAAATCGCACTCTCATAAAGTGATAGTATATAAGGAATTTCAGGATTAAGTTCGAACCCGTCTTGATGAAATGGACAATGAGTATTACATCGCCGGTTATGACCAATCCGATCAAAGCTATCTGGCGTAAAACGCCTTTTTCCAGTGGTGACAAGCCGCTTGTGACTGTTTTGCCGTTAAATGGCGTTATCGGGGCCGCAAGCCCCGGATCTCGCCGTGTATTAAATTATGAGCGTATGGAAAAAGCCATAGAGGCTGCTTTTAAACCTGATAATCTTAGCGCTGTGGCATTATCGATTAATTCTCCGGGCGGCTCACCGGTCCAGTCCAAGTTGATTTATGGCGCAGTCCGGCGTCTCGCGACGGAAAAAGAGGTTCCGGTTCTCGCTTTTATCGAGGATGTTGGCGCATCCGGCGGATATATGCTGGCAATAGCGGCAGATGAAATTTACGCAGATGATAGTTCAATTGTCGGCTCTATTGGCGTCATTAGTGGTGGATTTGGGTTTCCCGAAGCATTGCAGAAGCTTGGTGTAGAGCGCCGGGTTTACACGGCTGGCAAAAGTAAAAGTCAGTTAGATCCTTTTGCACCCGCAAAACCTGAAGATGTGAATCACTTGCATGATATTCTAGGTCAATTACATGATAGTTTTATCGGATTGGTAAGGGAACGTCGTGCTGCGCGCGTTGATACTGATCATGAAGATACTTTTTCCGGTAGTTTCTGGACTGCTGCAGGAGCGCGAGAGCGTGGCCTCATTGATGGTGTGGGGCATCTCACAGATTTCTTGAAAACGCGCTTTGGTAAAGATGTGGTCATTAAAAAATGTGCTCCACAAAGCGAGTCCATGCTCGCTCGGCTTACAGGAGCCTCAGCGCAGGACAGCTTTGGCCCAAGTACGATTACACAAAAAAGCCTGATTGATCCTGACTCTGCAATGAATGCGGTTTCAGAAAGAGTAATCTGGTCGCGTTACGGGCTCTAAGCGTGTATAGGTAGCTCCGCATATCAATTTGAGGAGGCTCCATTATGTCTGCATTAGGTTCGTTATTGGCCGGAATCGCCGTGGCCGTAGGCGGGGTTTTTATTGGTCGCAAGATTGAACAAATAAGAGCTAGTCTTGATGAAGATGGATTGGGTGATGCTCGCGCCAATGATCAAACGCCGAAAAAAACCATTGAAGCTGAGCAAGACCCAAAGACGGGGACCTATCATCATAAGCATGGGCGTGGCCAATAAAGAGCGATGTAATTGGAACTGGCGCCCTAAGAAATAGAATTTTATCTACGCTTGAAAATTTTTCCTGAAAGTTTTTCTTGTATTTTTTTCAACATGTGTTGATTTAACTGTCCCCCCTTTTTAAGGGCTTCGCAGGTGTGATTGTACCATACTGACCAACGTCACGAGCCCGGTTTTGGAGACTTATGCAACAACGGACTATATCCTCAGACACCACAGCCCATGAAGAAGTCCTAGCTGAGCTTGCGCCTGATGGTCCGTCTGCTGCCTATATTGATCTTGAGGCTTCAGGATTGGGGGATCGTTCGTGGCCGATTGAAATAGGCTGGGCGATTAATGGTGGTGAGCCAGAATCATTTTTGATTCGGCGGCATGAAGATTGGCCGTTGGCGGCTTGGGATCCTAAAGCTGAGGAGTTGCATGGCCTGTCGATAGAAGTATTGCATGAAGATGGCTTGGATGTTGTTGGAGCATGCAAGAGGTTGAATGATGCCTTGGCAGGGTTGACTGTATATTCTGATGCGCCTGATTGGGACGGCTATTGGCTTTATCGTCTTCATACAACAGCAAGAATGAGGCAGACATTTAAACTTGCTCATTTTGCTGAGTTAATGCCCGAAATTAGTTTAACTGATAAATTAATGCTGGTTGCGAAAACTAATGCACTTGCCCCGCATACTCATCAAGCAGCTGATGATGTACGTCATATGCAAGTTCTCCATGCGCTCGCGGTTATCTATGAAAAGAACTTTCGGGCGCAGTAATTATGACTGTTCACAATGACGAAGTTGCGTTTGTTCGTGATGGGGAACGCTTTGAGATCAAGCATCCTGAAGGGGTAATGCGGGGATGGCATTACCCTGCTTTGTGCGATGATCCTTCCAGGGCGGCGCGCCTTATGTTTGTTCATGCTACAGGGTTTTGTGCATCTGTGTACAGACAGATATTCACCAATTATCTGCTAAACATCAATGTGTGGTCTGTTGATATGCGTGGGCATGGAACAACGACATTGCCGACAGATTCTACGAAATTGAAAGACTGGCATGTTTATGCTGCTGATCTGGGGATTGCTCTTGATAGCTTAAATGAGTTGACGAGTAGGGTCGAGCCAGTTCCTTGGGTCTTAGCGGGTCATTCCATGGGAGGGGTCACTGCAACGATGAGTGTAGCCGGGCATGATGGGGCAGGACGTGATGATGTGGGGGGGATTTGTCTTATCGAGCCTGTTGCCATGCCAGAAATACTAACTAAAATAGCGAGCAGCATAGCGTGGCCATTTTTAATAACGCGATTTCCAATAGTGGTTTCAGCGAGAAAACGCAGAAGCCAATGGCATGCATATCAAGATACATTGAGCTCTTATGCCAAAAAACCTCTTTTTGCAGACTGGGAAAAGGGAGTGTTGGAAGATTATCTGCTTGATGGTCTGATTGCTGATGATGCAGGTGTGAAACTTGCATGTGCTCCGGACTGGGAGGCAGCAACTTTCGGAGCGCAAGCTAATCCATTTTGGCGCAACGCAAAGGCAATAGGCAGAAGAAATAGGGTGCAAGGTGAAATTCTTCAATCTGCTCAAGTGCTTGCCGGGAAAATAGCAACATCAACGGTACCAGTTTTTGCTGAAAAGCGACTGAAACGTTTTGGTTTTGACGTGATCCGTGATGACCGGCATGGCCATTTGCTTCCTATGGAAGCGCCCCAGCGAGCGGCCGAGTTTCTCGAAGGGGCCTGTTGGAAGGTGAAGGCTTCGAAGCTTAGAGCCGAAGAGTAGTGACTGATTTAAATGGGTTAGAAAGTGGGTAATAAGGTTACATACCCCCATCATTTTTAGAAAAGAATCCACTGGGATGGCGGAAAGGGCTTTTAGCGGGACTAGCTTTTTGCTAAGCACTCGCAAAACTAGTCAGAGATTAACTTTCAAGATACCGTCAGCATGTAGAAACATGTTTCGAATATCATAGATAAAAGCCCCTAGAAAGGTCACCCAATGAGCCAGACACCCGGCGCCCCACAAATTTCCGGTAAATTATTTCTGTTTGAACGCCCGGAACTCCTCAATAAAGAGCAGCATGGGAACCTTGGCGTTAGCCCTCCTGCAAACCCGTGTAGCTTTTGTTCGAATGTTGCGGCTATCCCTCTCACTGCCAGTGAAATTCCGGCTGCTGTAAAAGATTATCCAGTTGTATTTCTGTCAGAAGAAGAGCCTCTCCCCCTTGCAGTGGTTGGTCTGATTGATCAAACAAACCTGTTTGTCGATGAAAATGGCCAATGGACAGCTGACACATATATTCCAGGTTATATCCGTCGTTACCCATTCGCGATTGCCAATGAAACTGATGGTGAGCGTTTGGCCATTGTGCTTGATACAGCTTATGATGGTATCGTTCCTTCTGGCGAAACTCCGCTATTTGAAGGCGGCGAGCCAAGTGAGGCAACGCAGCAGGCCATTGAATTTTGTAAGGCATATGAGCAAGACCGCCGTATGACAGAACAATTTACCAGTATCTTGAAAGAATCTGGATTGGTTCGCGGGCAGGCTGCTCAATACACGCCAAAAGGTGAGACAGGGCCAAAACCTTTTGCTCAGTATTTTGGGATTGACGAAAAAGGCCTATCTGACATTTCAGATGAGAAATTTCTTGAGCTACGAAAATCCAATATCCTGCCATTCCTTTATGCTCAGCTGATGTCATTGGGCAACTGGCGGAATTTGTTGATGCGCCGCGCCAAGCGATTCAATCTTACTGAAGATCAGGTGTTTGAACAGATTAAATTGAGTTAGAATTTTATCCACCCCCTTGAAAAACCCGCCAAATTGGCGGGTTTTTTGTGGTTTGAGCACGTTTGTGGAAAAGATAGGCTTGGCAATATTATACTTGATGTACCCA
>CAZGVP010000062.1:0-11744 GCA_964529135.1 uncultured Caulobacterales bacterium
ATCAATTTTACATCATGCAGAGCCACCAATATCAGAGTATACATATTCTTGATTTTATATCATTTTGAAAAACTCTCGCATTTGGCATATGCCAAACTATAAATCACCAATAAGATGTATAATGATAAAATATCAATAATTGCGAATTTTTACGTGCATGCATTCCAATGCTGTGATTACATTAACACTGTAGTTTAAGTGACGGCTATGGGGAAATGTTCGTGCAAATAACTAATTCATATCATAAGCAAAGCGCTTCTTCTCAGGGGCCTGGTTTTGAATATGCGAATACTACAAATCAGTTTCTAGCATTCCTTAGCCAAAATAATTTTCTTACAAAAGAAGACATCGCCCATATTCAAGCAATCACCGACGAAACCGAAGAACCGTTTGATCTGGTGATTTGCAAACTTGGATTGATGACTGAAAAATCTTTAAGCGAAACTTTTAGCACTTATTTTCATCTCCCCTTATTATCTGCGATGCATGAACAAACTGGCAGTGTTAAAGACGCTATTGTTCTTGGGGGACTGAACGAACATTGGTTGCAGCTTAACCGAATACTGCCCCTTTATGAGGATGGCTGCGAACTCATCGCGGCGATTGTTAATCCATCGGATCGTCAATCTGTTCGTGGATTGTCTTTTGCTTTCAAAAAACCAGTGAGCCCAGTCATCGTCACTCAGTCGCAATGGGAAACCCTGTTTGCCAAAGCTGAGCGCCAAGTGAACGCTGAAACTATCGAGACTGGGTTGACCGATTCACATAATATCACTGCAGATGTGGAGCGCTTAAAAGATATGGCGAGCGCAGAGCCAGTGGTTCGTCTTGTTAATCGATTATTGGTTGAAGCCAGTGATGCATGCGCTTCCGATATTCATATTGAGCCAGGGGCACGCGGGGCCATAGTACGATTTCGAGTTGATGGCGAATTACTTGATCATGAAACCTTAAGCGTATCTCAGGCCATAACGGCAACGTCTCGCATCAAAATATTATCAAGCCTTGATATTGCCGAACGCCGCCGCCCCCAAGATGGACGGTTCTCCTTTCCAGTGGCCGGACACACTATTGATTTGCGTATTTCCACGATACCCACTGACCATGGTGAAAGCCTTGTCATCCGATTACTGGATCAATCTCGTGTTCAACTCGATTTTGATGCATTAGGGTTTTTCCCCGATAGTATTGAGACAATTACCCATTGCTTAAAACAACCACACGGGATTTTATTGGTAACCGGGCCGACCGGTAGCGGCAAGACAACAACGCTTTATACATTCCTCAAACAATTGGCGACGGGAGATCGTAAAATCCTCACCATCGAAGATCCAATTGAATATCGTCTTGATGGTATCAATCAATCACAAGCCAATCCAGCAATCGGAGTGACATTCGCGTCAGCTTTGCGATCATTCTTGCGCCATGACCCCGATGTGATGATGGTTGGTGAGATCCGTGATCTTGAAACAGCAAAGATTGCTGTGCAAGCAGCTCTTACCGGGCATCTTGTACTTTCAACCTTGCACACCAATGATGCACCATCGGCGATAACGAGGCTTCGCGATATAGGGGTGGAAGATTACTTGATTGCTTCGACATTGATCGGTGTGCTGGGACAGCGCTTAGTGCGCCGCATCTGTGATCGGTGCGGCACATCACAACTTGATGTACCTTATGATGAGAAAACTGCCAGCTGCCCCAATTGTAATAATACAGGCTTTAAAGGTCGCCTCGCATTAGTAGAGGCACTTGCCATTGATGAGCCTATGAAAAATCATATTCGTGATGGCGACGATCTTTCTTTAATCCTGCAAAAAAATACTGAGCATCAATTTGTCACCATGGCCGATGATGGCAAGCGTAAAATAGCAACTGGCCTTACAACGATTGAACAAGTTGAAAAAGCGGTTGGTACAAGTAATAGCAATACAGGCAACAGGGTTACGCGCAGCGGAGGCTGCTCATGACCGAAGCGCTCAGCTGGAAATATCACGCTGAAGACAAGAATGGCTCTATTTTGCGCGGTAAATTGATCGCAGCATCTGAAGCTCATGCAGTGACATTATTAAAAGATCAACGGTTAAAACCCATCGATGTAATGCCTGTTCGAGCAACAGTTTTTGCAAATTTTCTTAAACGATCCACCCGTCTTTCGGGGCAAGAGATTGCTACTGTCGCGCGTAGCATGAGTGATTTACTTGAATCTGGTGTGCCTCTTGGCGAGATGCTCACCATGCTGGAGCTGCGTGAAAAGCCAGGCACCGTCAGATCATTATTTGAACGGTTACGCCATGAAGTGCGCAGTGGTAGCGAATTTTCAAAAGCGCTGAATACTGATCGCGCAAACCTGCCACGATTAATGATTGCAATGGCACAAGCGGGCGAGGCAACCGGTACATTAGGGGCGCAATTAACCCGCTTTGCTGATGCACAGGAAAAAGCACAAGAATTACGCCGCGATCTGATCGGACAATTACTCTACCCTCTAGTTTTATGCTTGCTCGTGGTGCTGACGATATTTTTCTTAAGCTTTTTCGTGCTCCCTGAATTTGAAACCATTTTCAGTGATGGCGAAACCCGTATTCCCGCTGAAACCAGGTTCATTCTCGATGCTGGCGCGTGGATCAGGCAATGGGGCGCGACCATTCCGCTGATCATCGCTGGCTTTTTATTGGCAGGACAATTCATCATCAGGCGCTATCGGGGGCTTGTTGAACGGGCAGTACTTGCAATACCTGTTATCGGGTCTTTTTTCTTTACGCTGGAAAGCGGTAAGTTTTGTCGCGGTTTAGGCGTGATGCTGCAAGGGGGCATGGCAATTGTTCCAGCCCTTGAAATTGCCCGCAAAGCTTTATCTTTTGAAACCTTGCATGAAAACCATAAAAACGCAGCCAATGAAGTGCGTGCCGGGGCATCCCTTTCTAAAAGCCTTATCACCGCCAACGTCATCAATGAAGAAAGTATTCGTTTTATTGAGTTGGGAGAGCGCACCGGTGAGCTAGGCGCAATGATTACCAAAGCTGCCACAACAAACGAAACCAAAGTAAAGACAAGTCTGAAACGATTGACCGATCTGTTAAGTCCCGTCCTCACGATATTGATGGGTCTTATAACTGCAGGGGTAATCGGGTCCGTTATGTCGGGAGTATTGAGTCTCAATGAAACCGTTTACTGACTATAAAAACAACCGCAACCAACATGGTCTCACCCTTATTGAATTGCTGGTGGTATTGGCAATTCTTGCATTCCTGGCAACGCTGGTGGCACCGCGCGTGATCACCTATCTTGGGCGAGCAAAATCAGATGTTGCCCGCTCGCAAATTGCCAACATTGCTTCTGCTTTGGAGCTTTTTTATTTCGATATGGGGCGTTACCCAGCACCTGAGGAAGGATTATCGTCACTTGTTTTAAAGCCAGAGACTCAAACTCAAACGGGACCCAAATGGCGTGGCCCTTACTTAAAAGAAGAAAAAGGCCTCACAGATCCTTGGGGGCGCTCATATCTATATACGCTGATAGACCCTGATCTTTTCAAAGTCTCTTCTTTGGGCCGTGACGGCGCGCCAGGCGGTGATGATGAAGACGCCGATCTGGAGAAAAGCTAACACCTAATGCAGCACCAATACGCATATTCCAAAAATCATTTACAAACAGGCCTGACTTTAACCGAAGTACTTGTGACATTGGCAATCATGTCATTTGTAATGATTGGGTCAGGTATAGCGTTTCAAAAAACCTCACCGCGCTGGGCCCTGGATAATGCGAAAACACAATTGCTGGTGGATTTAAAACGCGCGCGCGCGGTTAGTAGTAATACAGAAGATAACGTTATCCTTATACCGACAGATAAAGGATATCAGATAGAGGATCTCAACCTGGCCCGTACACTGCCTCGCCACGTTAAAGCCATCTGGCCTGCCTATAAAGAAGATGAAGGCATTATTCTCAATCAACAATCAACACAAACGGACATTGAATTTTCTCTTATGGCTGGGGACCAACAGGCAGTGATCATTGTGGAGCGATTGACGGGGCGTATTTATGCAAAATCATAAGTACAAAAAAACTCAACAAGGATATGCGCTCACCGAAGTGTTAATTGCAGGGGTCATCGCGGCAAGTGTTTTGACAGTAACCGCTTCTGGCATTTCTACCGGCGTGCGTGCCATTCGTGATACCGCCCAGGTAGAAACTTATATTCATGAAGCAACACAAATCAGCAATGGCCTTCGAGCAGGATTACCTATTGATGATATAGCTCAGAATTTTCCAGATTGGCAGTGGAAAATTTTGGTTAGGCCACAGGATGGAAATACCTCTTTTGATGCAGTGCATCTGGCCACCTATCAATTTGCCCGAAAAACGCAAACAGATCGCGCCTTTGACTTTAGCGCCTCTCGTCTGGAAGGGGGCAATGAGTGACTCACAACGCACTAACTCGTTCTCCTGCCAGAAAAACCGAGGGTGGCTTCACCCTCACTGAAGCTTTGATTGCTATCACTATATTAGCAGGCATTGCAGCCGCAATGGCACCGGCGCTTCAAGGTTCGTTCAAAGTAGCACACCGAATTCACACCAGTGCCGATAAGGCAGAAGAAACCCGTATCCTCTCATCCGTCCTGCGCCAGGCACTGGATGGTATTGTCCAAGCACCCAATAATAAGGGTGAGCCGTTGTTTAAAGGAACATCCCAACAGTTTCACGCTGTCAGTTATGGATTTAATTCAGGGAAACCACACCCAATATCTGTTTCAACCAAGCGTAGTGGTGAAAGCAGAATGGATTTATTCATAGCCTATGGAGACGAGGCTCAAAACGTGCCTGTTCGCTTACTGCAAGCACCACAGATTAGGTTTTCTTACTTTGGCTCACTTAAAAAAACTCAAACACCACAATGGCATCAACGCTGGCAATCAAAAACACTTCCTCAATTGATCCGGCTAACGGCCAGTTCCAAAACAAATGAAGATGTTTCTGAGTTGCAACTCGACTTTTTGATACAAGCGCAAGCACCATTGATGTGCCGGTTTGATGCGGTTAGCCGTCAGTGCCGGGATGGGTAAGATCATGAACCAACTCAACACTATCACATCAACCATATATCAGCGTTTCATCATCATTTACGCCTATAGTCATCAGTTTTTCATATGGATGCTGGATGGGATTGGGGCAATATTACCCGAACGCTTTAAGGATAGATATTGGCGGCCCTATATTCGCAAAACCAGCATTGATGATGGATCGAGCCTGATCATCGAACGCTCACTCTTTGGCAATCGACGTGAAGACAACAAATATGGGTTACCGCATCTAACACCGGTAATTGAACGCCTTGTGATTGGCGATAATGATATATTCATCACCCGCTTGATCTTGCCTCAGGCCACACGAAAGAAACTAAACCGGACAATCGCTTTGCGCCTTGGTGAGCTCTCTCCCCTTCCTCCTGATGAAACTGCATTTGCCTGTAATATTACGGGCAAGACAAAAGACAAGCGTTTACTGGTTCGCGTGGCAATGATGAGAAAAAGTCAGCTTGAGGGCTCCACTCAGTGCCTAACCGGAAACCCGGACCGTATAGAACTCACCTATCCATTAACGAACGAGCCAGAATTTATCTTCAACAAATATATTAATCCCCACAAAAAACTCGATAATGGACGATCCTTGCGGTGTCTTGCAGTTGCAGCATCTATTGGCGTTTTTTTGATGGGCATCAATATATTCCTGGCCAATCAGCAATCAGCCATGAAGCTCCACGAGCAAGATCTTATCATAGCCATAAAGGCCGAAAAGAAATCACAAAAAATACTGACCACCATACGCGATGACCGAAACACTCTAAAACCAACATTAAAACCGAAAGATGCGCTCTACGCACTATTTGAATTAGAACAAAACCTGCCTGAGAAATCTTTCCTGCAGAGGCTTACAATTGAGGCTGACGGTATAAATGCAAATGGTTATCTCCCCGCTGCAACCATAAACAATATCAGCAATGATAATCTTGTCATTACCACAACCCCGTCAAAACGCCCTGATATTATGGACGCAAATTTCATCCTGAAACCAGAAACATCTCATGATGAATAATTTATTTCCTGAACAAATACGCCATACCCTATTAGCATTTTTATGCTTTGCAATGTTGCTCACGGCAGCAGTGATATTGGTAACCACACCAGTAAAAACCACTATTCAAAATAGCGTATTATACGTTCAGCAAACTGATCGACTTTCAATGCTAGAGGAGCGATTATTGGTGGAACGCGAAGCAACGCGTAAGGTTGCAACAAAACTTTCCATTGGATCTATAACTGGTAACGAGAAACAAATATCGCCAATCATCGATAGTGAGTTCATTCGTGACTATTTTCAACAATCAATACCTTCAGCATCACTGGTTCAGCCATTAACTACCACGCCTCTGTCTGGCGATCTCATACGCTCTCAATTTACGATGAAGATTTCCGGGGATAGCGATACAATTCATGGCGCAATAAAAAGCTTATCTGAACTCCCGGTTGAGATGGAGGCCATCGATTTCAAAAAAATCTCGCGCCAAGGAAATCTGGAATTGATGATGCGTTTTCGCACCTATGAGCTTAACCATGGAGCCAATCAAACGGTGAGTATTGATGGAGGTACAACCGATGGGTAAATTCAGTATCACTCTCACATGGGTTTTTTCCGGTCTGTTTTTGATCACAGGGGTTATCCTATGGCATTGGCCACACCGCAGTTTTGAACTTCCTGAAAATCGCTCACTAGATACACCTGTGGAAACAAGAAAAGAGTTAAACACAAATCCAATAATATCGTTAACCAACCGGTTCGATCACACGAATTTGCCGCAACCAATAGCGCCACCGAAACCTGCTCGTGTGATTGACCCAATAGCAGAATTAAAAGGCTGGACACTCACCGGAGTGGTTCAAAGTGATGACAAATCCATGGCGCTCTTTGCTCGCGGTAATACAAATGTGATGCGCGAGGTCGATGACGCATTAGCCGGGTTCACCCTTGTAGAGATTACCTCGCGCCAGGTTGTGTTTCGTCATGAAACGATCACCCACCATATGAGCCTGCCATTCGCGCCAGAACAAAAGATTAGCCTTAACAGGCAAGAACGTTAACCATACGAGCACATCGCAACGTACGCGCAGGTTCTAAACGAAGCCATATGCACAGCCCTGATGGCGTAAAAATTGCACAATACATGCTTCATAACGGGATAATGAGATCGGGTTGGCAGTGGCACTCAGAATGAACCACAATTTGGATGATAGAAAAGCTGGCAGCTACCGTGCCTTGCTGAAACCGTTCGTTCAGCTCGCAGCCCTTACATCATGCTTTCTGGTTCTCACGGCATGCGCCCATAATAGCGAAGGCATTTCGCTTGAAAGGCCGTTCGGCGGTCCGCCAAAATTTAGTGAACGGTTACAAAAAAACCTGGATCGTTCAGAAGCGCTTCATACTGAAAATCAACTTGATCAGTTTGAAAAAACCACAGTAACGAATACATCAACGAATGATGGGGATACACAAAGCGATAAAAATGCTGCACCAATTAGTGATAGTGACCCCTCAAAAACACCCCTGATTTATTATTCAGGATCGAAAGGCGCTATTGCTGGTCTTGATGTGGATGATGCCAGTCTTGATGGCAAAACATTGCAGCTAAATTTCGTGAATGCGCCAGCACAAGATGTAGCGCGCACCATTATCAATGAAGCATTGGGCGCGCCTTTGGCCATTGCAGAAAACGTCACCGGGCAAATCACCTTAAGCGCCCCTGAGCCAGTGCCTGCGAAAGCCGCATTGGATGCATTGGAAGCAGCTCTTGCTGAATCTGGCCTTGCTTTATTGCGCAAACCTTCCGGTTACATCCTCACAACATTGCAACGTGCCGGAGAAGCAAGCCGCACCGTCAGAGGCAACCAGACACCGGTCGGCTTTGGCGCAACAATCCTCCCCATCGATAATACCAGCCCATCGGCCATTATTCGATTGATCGAACCTTTTACCTCAAGCCGACTTAGTCTTAATGCCAATGATGAAGAAGGTATCTTGACCTTATCTGGTCCACAGTCAGACATTCGCGAAGCAATCAATGCAATTGAGACTTTTGATACACCGTTTCTTACCGACCGTATCTTTGGTCTGTTTGAACTGACCTATACAGACCCGGTCACCATCCAAAGCGAAGTCGAAGCCATCATGGCAAGTGTCGGCGGGGCTAATGCTCAGTTCATAGATTTTATACCCCTGGAGCGGTTAAACCTTCTTTTTGTTGCAGCACGATCAGATAAAGATTTCCGTCAGGCTCGCCAGTGGATTGAACGCTTTGATCAACCATCCGAAAACGAAGAACGCCATTTACGTTATCTCCATGTGAAAAACACCGGTGCCACTGTTCTTGCCCAGCAATTAAGCGCCGCCCTTGGGTTTGGTGGCGGCAGTTTTTCCGGCTCCGGCAATAATGGTGATATCACCCAAACTGCTACCAATAGCAGAACCGGTAATGGTTCAACCAATGCTATTGGTGGTAACAGGCAAGGGTTTGGCAGTGCCAATAACCGATCCCAACAAAATAACGTGTCTTCACAGCGCACCAATAGCAACGCCGCGGGGGGCTCAAGTTTTGGCGGCGGTGATGGCGCCTCCATCGTGGCTGATGAACTCAACAATGCCCTGATCATCCGTGCTAGCGATCTTGAGTTTCAGGAAATCGAAACCCTGATGGAAAAAATGGATGTGTTGGCACCGCAAGTTCTGATTGAAGCCACTATTGCTGAAGTCACCCTCAATGATGATTTACGCTTTGGTATTCGCTGGTTTTTTGAAAACGCTGAATCAACGGCAATCCTTGCAGACAATACTGCCGGTGCAGTTGGACCTGTGTTTCCAGGGTTTAGCTATACATTTTTAAACAACTCAGTAGAGGCATCCATTGATGCACTGGCTTCGATCACTGATGTAACTGTTCTTTCTGCACCCTCCCTCATGGTCCAGAATAATCAGTCAGCCAACCTTCAAGTGGGTGATGAGGTACCCATCGTCACGCAAACCGCGCAAGGCACCATTGAAGGCAACGCTCCCATCGTCTCCAATGTCCAGTTGCGAGAGACCGGTATTATTCTGGAAGTCACACCGCGCATCAATGCAGGCGATGTTGTTGTCATCGACGTCTCTCAGGAAGTCAGCGATGTGGTCAACACAACCTCATCAGGCATTGACTCCCCTACCATCCAGCAACGCCGTATTGCCAGTACCGTTGCGGTTAAGGATAGCAGCACTGTAGTTTTGGGTGGTCTTATTCGCGAAACCTATACCAATAATAATAGCGGTATACCTTTGCTGAAAGACGTGCCTCTCTTGGGTCACGCTTTTAAAAGCCGGGATATTACCAAGAACCGTACTGAGCTGATCGTATTCCTCACCCCGCGTATTATCCGCGATGATCAGGATAATCGCGAAGCCTTGCATCAATTGCGCGGTGAAATGGGGCGTTTATTTGAACGGCTGGAAGGTGATCGTGATGATCCAGGTGCTGGCAACCCTGATTCTGACTAATGGTTAACGCACGCTCACACTCACAACGTGGTAGCGCCCTTATTTTGGTGTTGTGGATATCATTACTACTATCACTCATCCTTATCGCGATTATAACAGTATCACGCTCAGAGTTACGCATCACCAAAGCACGGCAGGATGCGTTTTTGGCACGCAACGCAGCCATGACAGCCCTCGAAACAGCAGCATTTGAAATCGCTACAAAACGCGATCAAAGCCAGGTTTTCACCAGTATGACCATGGAAATAGATGGATATACAGTCACAGTGGAAAAGTCTGATTACGCCAAAAAACTTGACTTGAACTTTGCCAGCGAGGCTGAACTCACAAGGTTCTTTACTTTTATCGGCCAAGACCCAGAACTTGCACAAACTCTAGCAGCAAACATTGCTGACTGGCGCGACCCAGACGAAATCGCCCGGCCCAATGGCGCAGAAGCTAGAGACTATGTCCGAGCCCGTGACAAACGACGACCAGCCAATCGCGCTTTTAGATCAGTCAGTGAGTTGGAAGAAGTGCTAGGCATCACCCCTGAACTTGCCCATTGCGCCGCCGCCGGGACCACAGTGTTCGGCGAGGTGAACGGACCAGATGCACCGTTCCTGAGTAAACTCTATAAAAAAACATACCCAAAAAAACAATCCCAGCAAACAACCACATCGCTTGGCACTGCTGCACGCGTGACCAATGCTGGTGGGCGTTATTCAATAGTGGCAACCATAAAAAACCCTGACCGATCTCAAGATACACTCAGCAAAACTCTTGGGGTATTGCGTGTCTCTGGTAACTCAGCAGAACCCTATGAATGGATTGTGGTCATGGCTGTTAGCACGGATATTTATCCTGTATGTTCCAATAACGAATATTAGCGTCTTTTTTGATTTGTATACCAATATATATTCTGAAAAAACTGTGAATCTTCTCTAAGCGGGAGTCAATTTTACTGGCACAGATAGCCATGTTTATTGAAAATCCATGGGGCTGGCCAAGGCTCGGGGATCAGATCTACCAGTTCAACCCTTTAGTTGAATGCGCTCATACCATGGCATACTATATTATTTTTTGTAGATCTATTGACCATATATATCGTTTGCGCTATGTGTATGGTATTATTTGTTACTGATTCTCATTACCCATTTTACTCATACATAAAGCCAGCAACCCTTTGAACAACCCAAATAGATATTAATGGCTTGTTCCCCCCAATCGAATACCTTCCGTATACCCCAGTATAAAAGGTGATAAACTGAGTAGACAGTTATTTTTCATAGATTATTTTTTTAGATGGATATTTTATTAATGCCAGAACTTACAATTACCCATAAAAGCCCAACCGAACTTACACCTTCATCCAATAATCCTCGAACCCATTCAAAAAAACAGATATTGCAGATTGCCCGATCCATTGAACAATTTGGATTTAACAATCCCGTGCTTCTTGATGATCACGATCACATCATTGCCGGACATGGTCGCGTACTTGGCGCCAGGCAATTAGGGTTGGAAAGCATTCCCACCGTACGACTGTCCCATTTAAACGAATCTGAAAAGCGCGCCTATATCATCGCTGACAATAAAATTGCCGAAAACGCCGGATGGGATGAGGATCTATTACGCCTTGAGCTGGGTGCACTGATCGATTTTGATATTGACTTTGATATCACTCTTACCGGCTTTGAAATGGGCGAGATCGATGTGCTGCTGGATATGGATGGTGATAATAGCTCCCCCCCAGACGATGGTGAGGATATGGCGCTGATGCCAGAACTGAACACTCCAGTAATCTCTCAAGCTGGAGATTTATGGTGCCTTGGTCATCATCGACTTTTGTGCGGGGATGCGCTTAACTCTGATCATTTAACTATAGCAATGACTGGGATGAGTGACGCGCGTGTTCTGTTCACCGATCCGCCCTATAATGTTCCCATCAAGGGTCATGTCTCTGGCCTTGGGAAACATCAGCATCGAGAATTTCATCAGGCAAGTGGCGAGATGTCCGCCGAGGAGTTCACTGAGTTCCTGACGAAGAGTTTTGCGTGCGCATCAAAGCAATTGTTGGACGGTGCGATTGTATTTGTTTGTATGGACTGGCGTCATATGCGTGAAATGCTTAATGCCGGGGAAGCTATCTTCTCCGAATTGAAAAACCTATGTGTATGGAACAA
>CAZGVP010000063.1:0-11591 GCA_964529135.1 uncultured Caulobacterales bacterium
ATGGAAGGATTTTCCAGGATGCAAAAAAGGTTGGAATTTTAACAACAGCAATAGCTCCACTTGCGCAGGCATTTTACCGCCCTGGCTTTTTCAAGCCAGTATCATTGTCTGATTGTTGGATAATCGCTCGGGCACTGGTTCGAGATCGCAAAAAAATGTCTATGGTTGATAAAAAAGTACGCCGTGATTTAGGCTCATTTGAGGGGTGTTCTTCGGTACAGGTTATGATGGCGTTTGTGGCTAGCCGTGAATTTGTTGATATTGTGATGACCACAACAACAAAACCCAACCACCTTGAGCAATCGATCGCCATGGTTGAATTGCTTTTTGATGAGTTGGGCATGAAACGGTTGGAAAGTATCGCAACTAAGTTTCAAGATAATGTCTGATTTCAGGTTAACGTGCCAGGCATTGGCTTTAAGGTTGAGCGGCTTTATGGAGATGCTGTATCTCGCACCTTGACCTTGGGCGATGTCATGCCTAGCTAGAAGGAGTATTAAAAAAGGGTCTACACGATGAGTGAAACAGCTATTGCCAGCGCAATCCAGCAGCAAGTTAATGCCAATCCTGTCATGCTTTATATGAAAGGCACTCCGGATTTCCCACAATGTGGGTTTTCCTCAACCGTCGTGCAAATATTGAATTATCTAGGGGTCGCATTTGAAACTGACAATGTCCTCGCTTCGGACGATTTACGCGATGGTATCAAGGAATTCTCTGATTGGCCGACCATACCCCAACTCTATGTAAAGGGAGAGTTTGTGGGAGGGTGCGATATTATCAGAGAAATGTTTGAAACTGGCGAATTACGCGGATTTCTGCAGGAAAAGGGTATTGAAACTTCAGCTCCAGCGCAGTAGCACGCAATCGCTGAACAGTATTTTACCATACCTCTACAGTTTTGCTGTTTTGGTTAAGGGTTTATTCGTAGATTAATGGTCAGAATATCAAATCTCTAATGAGGCGATATATGAATAACAAAAAAAGAGATTTTTCCACATTTTACGATGCGTATGGCTCGTCGCAGGAACGAAGAACTGCTTCTAGAATTAATATCCAAATGCAATGTGCGTTTAAACTGGCCGAGGGAAAAGTCTATAATGCTGTAACGCGTGATATTGCTGCTTCAGGCGTGGCAATCTCATCTAATCTGACCCCCCTAAAAGGTACACCAATACACATCGTGTTCAAGGGATATGGAGATCACACTGGTGAAATTACCCGTGTTTTTGAAGGTGGTTTTGCTGTTTCTCTGCCACAGTCATCACTGGCCGTTTTGGCTTTGTCACAGATATAAATTTGTCGATATCTTTTGGTAAAACAGCAATGATCGTTAACACCGATCACGAAGAAACTATTCGGTTAAATTCTTGAATCTTCTATTATCTTCGAAATTATAGTTTTGGAGGGCATATGTACGCTCGTTTAAATTTTTGCAGCGTATACTTTTTTGCGCTTATGGTTTTAGTCTCCGCCTGCGCGACGCAGGGGCCAATAACTTCATTGAAGGTTAGCGAAGAGAATACTCTTGTGGACTGGGATACCCGTGCCGCGACTGATAGTTCAGACTGTTATAGTCTCTACACGAAATTTAATAATTGGGGAGTGTTCATAGGTTGTCAGGCCATCGACATATTCGATGTTCGAACAGTTACTGTGAATAATCTGTTTGTTGATAATTTATCGCGCCAAGGGTGTTCAACCAAACCTGGTGTGGATGGTCAGCGCAATTATATCCGCACTGGTGAGCATCTTCTGTTTCTAGATAAGACTGGCATTAATGCTAATGCATGGTTTGTACCTGCGGGCTATTATTCAGACGGGGTAAGTACGCCGAATGTTTTACGTGAAATTGTTCCGGGTGCTATTCTTGATACAGAATCTCCGCGTACCCTCTCAGCAGCACTGTTTCACGACAGATATTTTTGCCTGTTTGAATATACCAGCATTGCCTGGAATGCTGAGCGCGATAATTTTCCTTCGAAGTTAAAAGGTATTATCCAAAATGGTGGGGAACTGCCAACTGCATATAGACGTAAGGGGTGCGCCAATGCCTCTTTTCGTAATGGCTTACGAGCTGCAGGTGCCTCGAGCATCGTAGCCACTGTTTTTCGCCGGATGGTCGGAATCGTTAATCCCGGTAAAAAAGGATATTGCCCAAAAATCATACATGCGGATGCTTTAGGTGTGCTGGATGCAAAATTTGAAAATATGTTGGGGTATGGCGAGAATGGGACTTATCAACGCAAAGAATTACCAGGTTGTCGTGAAAATGAACCTGTATTTCTATGTCTGTCTCGCGTGGAGGCATTATGGTTTTTGGTTGCGACACGCGATGATGATTACGATACAACTGCAACACCGCGTATCCCTGATGAATGGCGCCAAGTTTTTATGCGGATTATGTGTTATGAAATGCAGGCTCACACTCTTGAAGGCAATTGGCCCTGGAGTACTATTTTCAATAGAGCGCAAGCTAATGATCTATGCGGATTAATAGATCTCGATAGACTACCTGCAGAGAATGAAGCGCTGCGTACTGATTTTCAAGAGGTGCATGATATATATACAAATCAAGAGCTTGCAATCGAAAGCCCGTTCCGTGCAGGCGATTTTATGGTTGAGGCAGCGTTAATGTTAATGCAGGAAAATGGTCCAGAAATTTTCTTGAGCACTGTTTCAGGTTTAAATACTATCGATTATGCAATGTTAGCAATTGTGAATTGGAACGAAGAGTTTGATCCTGCGTCTAGGTCGGAGTAGCTAGATGTTTAGTCCATCTCCATAGCGGATGGGGTTTGGCTGCATGAACCGTTCGGTGGCGGAGTTATAGGCACGCGCTTTGTAGTGGGCTGACGACGCATACGAACCAATAACCCGCTGGAACGTTTCATGCGCGAGATCAGGCGCAGAACCCGTGTGGTCGGTGCGTTTCCGGATGGAAATTCATGCCTCAACCTGGCTGCAGCCAGGCTCCGACACATCGCCGGAACCACCTGGAGCCAGAAGAGATATCTCAATATGGAGCTACTACAAAAAGCAAAACTTACCGCTTAAGGCACGATTACGGAGCACGCAGCCAAAAATATTTTTGCGAAACAATCTGGACACTACCTTTGTCGGAGGTGGGGCTGCATCCAGAATTGGTATAGCAACCGGTATTGGGAATGGGTTAAGTCTTTTCACGGCATTACAGATTGGTGGATCTATTGTCGCACTCAATAATTTGAGAGACTCCGCTATCTCAAATGGCATACCATTTGATTCTCTTTCTAATCAAACTATTGCGGACGCTGCTGTTTTAGGAGCAGTAGGGTTGGAATTTAGTTTAGATACGTATGATGGAACGTTGACAAGAACCAATTGCAATTGACAAAAAATTATGAAGCGATTTTTCTCTAACTGTTTTGACTTATCATTAATACTGCTATTCCATGGGCTGGTTTTAGGGGTGATAGCAATATATAATCCATCAGGGTTGTGGGGTATCCTTATTTTTTCAATACTTACTATACTGTTTTTTATAACACGTTTCTATTGCTGGATAACAACGGAGCGAGGCGATTAATGGAGAACATAGTCCTTTTCCTACGCAGTATAATCGCTTCCTCGCCATAACAGTTCCAATCCTTTTCCTAGAGAATTACAAAATTCGTGGTGCAATTATAGGGGGGCAAGACAGTTTCAATTTAAGCTACACCCTTGCGGTGTTGCAAGCGCCGGTATTCGAATGTTGTTTGATGACGGACAATGTCATAGTGTCAGATAGCCTTTTTCTTGCAACCAGGCGACGATCATGTCAGCGGCCTTCTCTGCGGGTATAAGCGATGTATCGATATTGATTTCAGGATTTTGAGGCGCTTCGTAATCTGAATCGATGCCGGTGAAATTTTTAATTTCACCGCGCCTGGCTTTGGCATAAAGGCCTTTTACGTCACGCTTTTCGCAAACCTCAAGTGGCGTTGATATAAAGACTTCTATGAATTCGTCATCTTCGACAATCTCACGCGCCATGTGGCGCTCGCTAATGAAAGGGGAAATAAACGACACTAGAGTGATAAGTCCGGTTTCAACCATCAGTTTTGCAGTTTCTGAGACCCTACGGATGTTTTCAACGCGGTCTGCATCTGTAAAACCAAGATCTTTATTGAGGCCATGGCGGACATTGTCACCATCGAGTGTGTAAGTGTGGCGCCCAAGATCATAGAGGCGTTTTTCAACAAGATTGGCTACTGTTGATTTTCCCGAACCCGATAAACCTGTAAACCAAAGTATACAGGGACGCTGGTTTTTCTGTTCAGCTCGTGCTTTCTTATTGATTTCGAGCGCTTGCCAATGAATATTATCGGCGCGGCGTAACGAGTGATCAATCATACCAACACCAATGGTGGTGTTTGTGCGCCGATCAATCAATATAAAAGATCCGGTATTTTTATTATCTTTATAGGGATCAAAAGCAATTGGTTGAGCTAGAGAAAGTTTGCAATGCCCAACTTCATTTAGCGCCAAGGTTTTACCGGATTGATGATCTAATGTGTTTACGTTGATCTTGTGCGCCAAATCAGTAATCGTTGCAGGGATCATACGGTTGGCCGATTTTAACATATATTGTCGACCGGGGATCATTTCTTCATCATGCATCCATAGAATATCAGCAGCAAATTGATCAGTTTGTTCTGAGGGAGATTGTCCTGCGCATAAGATGTCACCGCGTGAGATATCGATTTCATCGGCAAGGGTGATTGTAATGGCTTGGCCGGAAATCCCTTTTTCTAGGTCGCCATCTTTTGTAACGATGCGCGAAACAGTTGATCGTTTGGCCGACGGTAACACAACGATTTCGTCGCCAGACTTGATTGAGCCACTAGCAATGGTGCCAGAGAAACCACGAAAATCAAGATTTGGCCGGTTTACCCATTGCACAGGCATTCTGAATGGTTGCTCATTAATATTGGAAGAGATGTCCACAGTTTCCAAGAATGGCAATAGTGGGCTACCGTGATGCCAAGAAGTATGCGGACTTTTGGAAACAATATTGTCACCTTTTAGTGCAGAGATTGGGATGCAGGTGATGTTCTCAAAGTCAAGATTTTTGGTGAATTCGCGATATTCTGCCTCAATCTCGTTAAATGTCTCTTGTGAATAGTTTACGAGGTCCATTTTATTTATTGCAACAACTATGTGTCGTATACCGAGGAGGGAGGCGATATAGGAGTGGCGCCGCGTTTGTGTAAGTACACCCTGTCGGGCATCAATCAAAATGATGGCAAGGTCAGCTGTTGAAGCACCTGTTGCCATGTTGCGTGTATATTGCTCGTGCCCCGGAGTATCGGCAACGATAAATTTTCGTTTTTCCGTTGAAAAGAACCGGTATGCAACATCAATTGTAATGCCCTGTTCACGTTCGGCAGCGAGGCCATCTACCAGCAAGGCAAAATCAATTTCTTCGCCTTGCGTTCCTGATTTTTTGCTATCATTTTCCAGCGCTGTCAGCTGATCTTCATAGATTAATTTTGTATCATACAACAGCCGGCCAATGAGTGTTGACTTGCCGTCATCAACAGACCCGCAGGTGATAAACCGCAAGAAAGATTTGTTAGCCTGAGCGTCAAGATAGGCGAGGATGTCAGTTTCTATAAGGTCATCTTGATGTGACATATCTAGAAATACCCTTCTTGTTTTTTCTTTTCCATGGATGCAGCTGCATCATGATCAATAACGCGACCTTGGCGCTCGGAAGTTTTGGTAAGTAACATTTCCTGAATGATTTCCGGCAACGTGGTTGCGGTAGATTCCACCGCGCCGGTTAATGGATAACATCCTAACGTTCTGAAACGGACTAATTTTTTTTGTATTTTTTCATCTGGATTCAATTTTAATCTGTCATCATCTACCATGATGTCAACGCCGTCGCGTGTAACGACTGGCCGTTCTGCCGCAAAATAGAGCGGTACGATAGGGATATTTTCCCTGTAGATATATTGCCAGATATCGAGTTCGGTCCAGTTGGAGAGAGGAAAAACGCGAATTGATTCACCTGGGTTAATACGAGTATTGTAAATATTCCAAAGCTCTGGGCGTTGATTTTTGGGATCCCAGCGGTGTTGTGCAGATCGAAAAGAAAAGACGCGCTCTTTTGCGCGGGATTTTTCTTCGTCTCGTCTGGCACCGCCAAAGGCTACATCGAATTTATGTTTATCAAGTGCTTGCTTCAACCCTTGGGTCTTCATTATATCTGTATGCAGTTGCGACCCGTGCGTGAACGGACCAATTCCCTGTTTTACCCCATCCTGATTTATATGAACAATAAGATCTAGCTCATACTCTTTTGCGATATTGTCGCGAAAAGCGATCATCTCGCTAAATTTCCAGGTTGTATCCACATGCATAACAGGAAAGGGAAGGCGTGAGGGGTGGAATGCTTTCATTGCAAGATGCAACATCACAGCGGAATCCTTCCCTACAGAATACAACATTACCGGGTTCTCGGCTTCAGCAGCCACCTCCCGCATGATGTGAATGCTTTCTGCCTCAAGGCGATCAAGGTGACTTAGCCTGTCGTTAACAGGTAAGTCGGAAGAAGGGTTTGCTTGTATGGGAGAAATCTGAGTGTTGGTCATGTTATTTTCTTTGATCGGGCGTGAGTTAGCATTTTCCAATGCTTCGAGGTGGGTAAGGGCAGCTTCCAGCGTTTTGATGGTACATTGGCCACCTGCTTTCAGGCGCGCTAAGCCTTTGCCGTCATTAAGCAGTTTTCTGGAGACGGTAGACAGGGAAAGGCTGTTTGCCTGTGCATAGGTTTCTGCCCGCGAAATCAAATTATGTATATCATTCATAAGGGATTATTCCCACGATTATGCTGCTGTAAGCGATTTCATAGCTATAAAAAGTGGGAAACGCAAGGGATCACGTCATTATTCAGAATGGATTATCTAAAATAAGGGATTAATCCCACGAAATGAAGGCAAACTATCTTAAATAAGCAGAAATACTGTTGAGATGCAGAGCGGGAGGCTGAATAGTCAAATATGAGGCAAAGTTCGACTCTCGATTTCAAACTGAGGCTCTGCCAATGCAACCTTGGTTTGCATGCATATTAATGTTATGGTAAACTGACCAGTGTACTTTGTGATTCTGTTCGGAACATGCAGCGAAACTGGAAATGTGATTATGGCAACCACCACACCGTCCGAGATACGCCAAACAATATCTCATTCTGCAAGGACAGAGCACAATGGTAATAATAGACTTATCAATGGGTTTGTTGTTCCGCCACCACTGAAAATTCAACCGCTTAAAGCACTAAAAGCGGTATTCCGCCTTCTGCGTAATAAGGAAGACACCACGCAAGTTTTTGCCATTACCAATGCTCTTTCTGGTGATGCCGGTATCAATATGTTTCAGCGATTTATTGACACCGATTATGGTCAAGAGGTTATAAATAAACCAATCATATTGGAAGATGTGCTTGCCGATTTTGAGCGTCTTCGCGCTATGCCCAGTGACAGTTTTGGGCGTGCTTATCTCGATTTTATGGAAAGTGGGGATTTAAGTCCCGACGGTATTATTGATGTTGCTGAAGAGAGCGGTATTGCTATTCGTGATAATGATCACCCCGAATATAGCCGTTTTTTTATGCATATGGATACAAGTCATGATGTTTGGCATGTAGTGACAGGGTATAACAGGGACGCGTTGGGTGAGATTAGTCTGCTGGTATATACTAGGGAACAGTCTAAAAATAACTCTCTTATGTTGATTGTTGCGATGGGCGCGCTTGCGATGAAAAAAGAGCGTTGGTCCACACCTATCTTCAAGGTTTTAAAAGAAGCCAGAATGATGGGGCAGCAATCTGCATGGTTGCCAGCAACAGATCTGGTGGCTCTTATGCCTCTGCCACTGGAAGAGGTTCGTCGCAAACTGAACATTGAACCACCGGTAAAATACGGCGCAATCCCGGTAGATGTTTTGAATGGCTTTTTAAAGCCTGTCAGTGATAAGCAGACAGCTTCACAAAATACGGAAAAGCTTAATGGGACTTCTTGCTGTTAACTAGGGTTCTTAATTTTTTACAATTTTGGGCTATATTTTAGCATCAATTGCTCAGGCAATGGATTAATAATTCTGTTATTGTCGAAAAACGTGGACATTTTCATCATCAATCAGCATCTCTTACGCAAGGTTTTGTCGCCGGTAGGTTGATTTGCGATGATAGAAGATAACGGAACCATATATGAGAGATTCTGCACGCAGGCCTGATGGCGGCACTGAAGAACAAAAACCTGTTCCTTTTTCCGTTACTTTTACTCGTATGGTGCGGACTCTCGGGCGGCAAGAATTACAACGGTGGCGCCCGCGTATGGCGCTCGCCCTGTTTATTACGATCATTGCTAAAATTTTTGCTGTGGCTGCCCCTATTGTGTTGGGGATGGGGGTTGATGGGCTCGATAACCCGACTACAAGCACAATTTTGGCAAATATCATTCCGACAAAACAAACGGTTATTACCGAACAGGGAGCTGATCACGCAGAAAGTATCGGACGTGGTTTGTATGTTTTCATCTTGGGTGTATTGGCCTATGGCGCAGCGCGATTTTTATCCAATGCCCTGCCGCAAGTGCGTGACGCTTTTTTTGTTCGAGTAACCCAGAATATGAATCGCGTGGTTGCGCATGAAGCATTTCTTCACGCGCAAAAACAGTCGCTGCATTTCCACCTTACAAAACGCGCTGGGGCTCTTAATCGCGTCATCGAACGTGGCAGTGGCGCAATGGAATTTTTATTGCGGTTTGTGGTGTTTAATATCGGTCCAACTTTTATAGAGCTATTACTTGCAGCCAGCGTTGTTGGAGCCCTCTACGGTGTTGATTTGGCATTGATTATGGTGGGCACGATTGTACTCTATGTCGCATTTACTGTGGGGATAACGGGTTGGCGCAATAAACTCCGCCGTGCAATGAACGAAGCAGATACTAGCTTGAAGGCGATTACGGTGGATACGTTGGCAAATTTTGAAACCGTAAAATCTTTTGCCGCAGAAGAGCGCGAAGCTGGCCGCTTTAATGGAGCGATGAAAGACTATATTGGCCATTATGTCCGTTCCATGCAGTCGATGAATGTCATGAATGTTGGACAGGAAACCATCATGACGAGTGGAATAGTTGCCGTTGCAATAGTGGCAGGTTACGCAGTGTTGCGTGGAGATATGGAGATTGGTGCCGTCATGGCAGTTATTCTCATTATGCGGAATATATATCGTCCGCTGACTATTCTTGGTTTCGCTTGGCGGGAGATTAATCAGTCCAGCGTTGATGTAGAAAAACTTTATGAATTGCTCAAGCAAGTCCCGGAAATTGAAGATAAACCTAATGCAAAAGATATTTCTCTTGAGAGAGGGGAGATAACATTTGAAGAGGTGTCATTTTCTTATCAAGGGCGTGATCAGAGTCTTGATCAAATCTCCTTTACGATAACACCGGGAAGTTTTGTTGGAGTTGTTGGCCCATCGGGCGCGGGAAAATCCACATTGGTAAAATTGCTCTATCGGTTTTATGACCCGGCAAGTGGGCATATCCTTGTGGATGGACAGGATATTAGTGAGGTTACACAAACAAGCTTGCGAAATGCGCTTGGACTTGTTCCTCAAGATGTGACTTTATTTAATGATACGTTGCGGATGAATGTTGCTTATGCAAGTCCACAAGCATCCGACGATATGGTCTTGGCTGCGATTGAGAAGGCACAGCTATCTACTTTTGTATCGAATTTACCGTCCGGGCTTGATACGATGGTTGGCGAGCGAGGTTTAAAACTTTCTGGCGGTGAGCGCCAACGCGTTGGCCTTGCCCGTGCAATATTGAGCGATCCATGCATTCTTGTGCTGGATGAAGCCACGTCATCACTGGACTCCACCACAGAAGAAGAAGTGCAATTGGCTTTGCGAGAAGCAGCGCGGGGGCGAACGACAATTGCCATTGCACATAGGTTGTCAACGATAGCGAATGCTGATCGTATTCTGGTTCTTGAAGAGGGCAAGATTGCTGAAATGGGTAATCATGATGCATTGTTAGCGCAAAATGGTCTTTATGCAGAGCTGTGGAGTAAGCAGATTACGGATACAACTCACACGCCTGTTAGGGCCTGAGGCCTTGATTGGAATAGTAGACCTGCAGCCATTCTACTCAATAGGGCGGAAGATTAAGGTAAGGACGATACCGATAATCCCGAAGATCGACCAGAGTGGGATCCCCATCAGGGTTGAGAGAGCCTGGCGTAAGCCGCCGGGGGAGCCTTCAGCCATTGCGTAGCCATCAATCCCTATCAGTGCCAGGACAGCTGCCGTGGAGCGGATAATAGGTTCGCCTTGCTCCAGCGATGTCACGCCATCGGCACCAAGCAGGGCAATGGCAATTGACACAAATACCCACGCGATAAATCGAAAGAGAGTCATAACCCGGCCCCTTAGCCACCTCAAACCGGCCTGTTACAAGGCCATCTCTTTTGATCATAGCTAAAGGGGGTACCCACTGCCAACTGTAATATTTGTATTGTGACGGGGAAATTGGCCCGGATGGGCACATTTAGCGCTTGTGTGTTGTATTAACGTGCGTATATTTCGCCCTCGCATGCCCAAAGCTGATTAAGCTACAGGATTGCGTCAGGACAGGTGGCCGAGTGGCTTAAGGCGCACGCTTGGAAAGCGTGTGGGCGTGAGAGCGTCCCGCGGGTTCGAATCCCGCTCTGTCCGCCACCTACCACTTTCGCCAAAATCCGATAACGTCCGTAAAGCCAAGTATATATATGGTTTTTTGTGTTTTCAAGGTCCAATTTCGTCCGTTGATTTCCGGTAAAATCCGAGTTAAATTGGGGTCAAAATGAGGGACGCTCTATTTTGGGGTTGCGGCAATATAATCGACTGACAGCATTGCAAGTGCAGCGCTTAAAAGCGCCAGGTAGGTATACCGATGGTGATGGTCTTGCGTTGGTCATCACACCCGATGGGGGAAAGCGCTGGGTATTTCGATATTCATTCGATGGGCGCAGGCGTGATATGGGTTTTGGTCCAGCACGCATCATCACTCTAGTGGAGGCTCGGGCCAAAGCAATCAATTGTAGGAAGATGATACTCGATGGCATTGATCCGCTAGCACATAAGCGAGCCGCACGCGAAGTTCCATTTTTCGCCGATTATTCTCGAGAACTGCACGCTAAAATTAAGCCTCAGTGGAGGAATCCAAAGCATTCGGCTCAATGGATCTCGTCGTTGGAAACTTACGCCATGCCGGTCATCGGCGAAATCAGGTTGAACCAGATCGATGCACCGTTGGTGCGTCAGGTTTTGACGCCGATCTGGTATGATAAACCAGAGACGGCTCGTCGTGTACGCCAGAGAATTGCACAAGTCCTTGATGCTGCAGCGGCTGACGGTTTTCGATCCTCTGACAATCCGGCACCGGCGGCCATGGCCGGGTTGGCAAAAGTGAAGCAGGTGCAGGGCCACCACGCGGCGATGGCTTATGCGGACGTGCCGGCTTTTATTGTCAAAATGCACGCTACAGATATGCATCCTCTGTCAAAACTGGCATTTGAAT
>CAZGVP010000064.1:0-11419 GCA_964529135.1 uncultured Caulobacterales bacterium
TATCATACCTTCTAAGCCGCACCGAATTTTTACAAAAAATGAAGGATATCTAGACAAGTGGGCAAACCGCGAGATCGTTATAACCTACGTGAAGAACGGTATAAATGGCTTAAAAAACCAGTGCTTATAAGTTTCTTTGCGGCCGTAGCCTTGTTTGGATTTATCATTAGCAAGTTTGCGGTTGATGATTATCGCAACGCATTAGTTAGCTCTACATGGCATATTGCGGAAGCCACAGCATTAGGGGATGGCCGTGAGGGAGTGATGCGTATTATGGGTGGCGAGTATGCTTATTACGCACAAGGACGCACATATCATGGTCGTAGCGTCAGATTTTTTGTGAATAATCGCTTACTTAATCCATCACCACCGAAATCGTTTAAAGCTGCAGAGCAATTTACAGTTTATGTAAATCCTATAAATCCAAAGCACACTGTAATCGTAACGGGTGCATCTGGTATTGGGTTTATGATTATCCTGTTAGTTGGTGCCATTGTTTTTTTTGTTGGCCTGGGTGGAATGGCTCGGATTTCTATGACCAGGGGGTAATTGATTCTTAGACCCTGTTTTGTGGGACTGATTTTTAGGTGACCATGTTCAACGCAAAATTCTCATAGTTTATCTTCCAATTTTAAAGCTGCCCATCGGGTTAGCTTTAAAATATCTGGCCTTACAATAGCTGGAACATTAAAACTCAATGCAGAAAACGAAAAAAGCGGTGACAACCTATCCCTCTCCCCCGGTTGTCGCCGCTTTTTGCATTGTTCCAGTATTGCTCCCCCGAACAATACCGGTGTATTTAGCCTCTCCCCACAGATGAGTTCTCCCCCTCATCATCCGACAATTTCAAGGTATGCCTACTTTGATGGTTTGAAAGTCCCCCATTTAGGGGGGAGATGAAAAAAAGTTAAAAAAAAGCTAATGCGTTCGAAGTTCAATGACGTAATTTAGGATTTTTTGATGATTTTATCATTATTAATCAAAAGGTTATGGGGCTGTTGCGAATTTGAAGATTGTAGCTCCGCTAATGCCCAAAATGCCGTTTCCTGGATAATTTCATCGAGGTCGTTTGTTAGATTAGCTACCGCCGGTATGAGCTCTAGGTCTTTTGAGTTTCCAGCTGCAATCAATACATTTCGAATGAATCGGTTGCGCCCTATACGTTTGATCGGTGATTTGCTGAAAAGAGTTCTAAAAGCGCTATCATCCAGGCAGAGCAAATCTGAAAGCTTTGGGCTTTTCAGTTCATCGCGTGCATGAAGTTTGCTCTCTTGTGCAGTACAGGCAAATTTGTTCCATGGACAAACAGCAAGGCAATCATCGCAGCCATAGATGCGGTTACCCATGGCTTTGCGAAATTCAACAGGGATCATGCCTTTATGTTCGATGGTGAGGTATGAAATACAGCGTCGTGCATCAAGTTGGTAGGGGGCAGGGAAAGCATCAGTGGGGCAGGCATCAAGACAGTTTGAGCATTGGCCACAATGATCAAAAGAGGGATGATCGCTTTCAAGGGAAAGGGTTGTAAAAATTGATCCGAGGAATAGCCATGAGCCGAAATTGCGTGAAACCAGATTTGTGTGTTTGCCTTGCCAACCAAGGCCCGCCTGTTCTGCCAATGGTTTTTCCATCACCGGTGCAGTGTCAACGAACACCTTAACGTCACCCCCATGCTGCTCAATCATCCAACGAGCTATTTGTTTCAGGCGTTTTTTTATCAAGTCATGATAGTCAATGTTTTGCGCATACACTGAAATTGTTCCATTTGACGCCATGGTAAGATTTTCAAGTGGATTAGAATTCGGGCCGTAATTCATGCCAAGCATTATAATAGATTTCACTTCTGGCCATAATATTTCCGGATTAGAGCGCTGCTCATGCCTTGCTTCCATCCAGCTCATAGTGCCATGTCGGTTTTTGGCAAGAAAGTCTTGAAGATGTTGAGTGAGGGGTTTTTGAGGGGTGGCATCGGTGATGGCGACGCAATCAAACCCAACCTTCAGGGCTTTGTCCTTAATAGAGCGGGTTGTGTTTCCTCCATTGTGTATTGGTACGCTTTCTGGTGATTTCATGTATCAAAAATCCAGGTTATCATAATGGCGGGCAGCGGGAAGCCCTTGTACACGTTCTGTTAGGAGTGGTTTAAATGAGGGACGTGATTTTATGCGTGCATACCAGTCTTTTGCGTGCGCATAATCTTTCCACGGAACAAGGTCGCAATAATCAAGACATGATAAATGCGCAGCACAACTCAGGTCTACCACCGTCATGCGTTCACCGACGAGGCAGTTACGTTGTTCTGCTAGCCAATTAATATAATCCATATGCCAATGCAGTGCCTCGCGCCCGGCACGCAAGCGTTCCGGATCAGGTTGCCCCTGTCGTCGAATTCGTTTTTCGATATATTCATCTGTTAAAAAGGGTGTGACTTCTGAATGAAATTTTTCATTGAACCAGGCAACAAGACGCCTTGTTTCTGCTCGCCCTGCAGATGTTGCCGGCATCAAGGCAGGCAGTGGATATGCTTCCTCCAGATATTCCGCAATTGCATATACAGGACATGCGGCTATCTCACCTCCAGTTGGGGGTTCATCAATCAATACGGGTAATGTGCCTGCTGGGTTTAACGCTGCTACCGTTTCAGGCGGATCGAGTGGGTGATGAGGAGTCTCTGCAAAATTCAGATTTTTCTCCAGCAAGATCAATCTGACTTGTCTGCCAAGTGGATCAAATGGATAATGGTGGAGGGTACGCATAACAGATCAAGTCTCCGGAAACGCTTCAGTCTTTGTTAATTTGCTTTCAGAAAGCAAATTAGGGTTAACTCGTTCAATTGAATACCCCCAATTTGAGACAGTTATTCAACTTACACCGTGTGAGCTGTGGCAAAGAAATTGCTGCTATTCAAGCCTAAAACCCTGTGTGAGCTTAGAATGTCTGGGACAAAACAATATTCACATATTTTTACGTTATGGTTGCGGTTATCTCGCCTGCCATGGGTTTGGTGCAGTCCCAGGCTGACGGGGCTGGTTACATTTCTGGCGGGGGTTATGATTATTGCCTTCAGCTTACAGGCAGATCTATTAGTTTCGCTTGCCCCCATTGATGTATTGCTAGGATTTATTGCTGATGCCAGGGCCTTTAAAGCTGGCGCGATGGTAATCAACGAGACCTCTAACCCTGTCTTTTTAATTTTCGTTGCTGGGGCAGATTTTTTTAAGGCTCCCCCTGGAAACATTATCGTGATTGCAAAAGCGCTGAATGCAGCGCTCATGCTTATCGTTTTCGCATTATTTGCATCACGCAGGGTCTCAGTTTTCGCAGGGATAACTATTGCACTTATGCTTACGGGGTGGGCAGTCAATCCTTTTACTCCAACAGAGTACTTTACTGCAGGATATGTTTTCGTACTGTCATTTGGATTGTTAATATCGCCTGTACCTTCAGCAAGTTTAACTAGTGTGGTTGAAGGTTTAATCGCAGGGATATTGTTGTTCATTCTTATTGCCGCCGGCCTGCCTTTTGCAGCATTAGGGTTAATGGTGTTGACGCTTTCCGGTTTCATTGGTGGTCATCATCGTGGACTTAGATATTTGATAACTCTGGCTGCCTTAGGGGGAGGGACTTTATGTTGCATCATTATTCTGCCTGAGTTTAATCCTTTTATACGGTTTGAGGGTAGTATGAACTGGGCTGGTATGGTTGTACCGGTTCATTCATGGTTTGTAATGTTGTCAATAATTTCTCTACTGATTTGTTTTCATGCGAACGCCCCTTTTTACACAATGCTTTATAACCGACCGTCGATAAAAAGTGTGATGTCATGCATGACCGTCATGCTGACGGTAGTTGGAATTTCTTCTATTCAATTGAAATCGGTAATTCATGATCTTAACGGGCAAAATACTGCAATGATGCTTGTTGAAAATGGTACGGGCCATGCGAATACGAACGTGCAACATTATATGAATTTGGGTATAATCTCTCACTTTTCTGGCGAAAAATCAGAAGCAGATATTTTTCTTGGATTTTGGGAAATGCTGATCCGTGTAGAGGATTTTGCCGAAGCAGAAATTTCTATTCTCACAAAGAATGATCTTGCGTGTGTTCTGGTTCCTCGCAGGCCCTGCCATGGTTCTGGTTTGGAGGCGGCTCGTTTAGCCGATATTGTTCTGGTGCCGCGCAGCGTGATCAACCAAAATGCGGATGCTTTATTGGAGCGATCCCAGGGATTACTGTACTCAGAATTTGTTCGTGTAGAAAAACCCGGGGAACAATTTGCTGGAAACTGGGATATATGGCGGCGTCGAGATTAAACTTGATATCATCCATATCTTTTTTATGGATGTATATAATGCGGTTTCGTATTCATGGTCGCAAAAAGACTAGGAGGGTTTCCAGACATCACCATAAACAAAAATTCCAGACCGTGGGCTTAAGCTTGCGCGCCGCGACATAAGAAATAAGGATTGTCGTATCCTCGTTCAGCCTTGGAATAGCGCAATCTTTCGCCATCGGGGTGCACAACAACGCTACCCCCCGCAGCTTCCAGTACGGCTTGGCCCGCCGCTGTGTCCCATTCCATCGTGCGTCCGAGGCGAGGATAAATATCGGCCTTCCCTTCAGCTACGAGGCAGAATTTTAAAGATGAACCAGCAGCAACGAAATCATCAACTTGCATATTCTTTAATAAAGCTTCTGTCTCAGGTGAGCGATGCGAGCGGCTTGCGACCGCAATCAAACCTGTTTTCGGAGGTGTTCTGACAGTGATTGGGCTCGGGGTTAGGGGGCCACCATCAACTTTTGCGCACCATGCCCCAGTTCCCTTGAGACCATAATAGACAGTCTCCAGTTCTGGCGCGTAAACAACGCCGAGGATAGGGTACCCTTGTCGACATAAGGCAATATTCACCGTGAATTCGCCCGTGCGGTTTACAAATTCACGTGTCCCGTCGAGTGGATCCACAAGGAAGAACTCATCACCGAGCGTTTTGCCAATCTCATCAATATTGCCTTCGCTTGCGCTTTCTTCGGCTAAAACTGGAATTAGCGGAGCTATATCTTTCAGACCTTCCAGAATGACTGCTTCACACTGGCGGTCTGCCTGGGTTACAGGTGACCCGTCACCTTTGATTTCCACATCGAATTTTTGGGCGTAGATTTCGCGGATTACGGCACCAGCCCTAATTGATAAACTCACAATTTGATCTAGCAGCTCTTTATCGGTCATTTTTGCCTCAGAATATTTGTGTTGGTGGCGTAATTATCGTCTTTGATGGCCTGTCTTCCAGGCAGGGTCCAGAGAGAAAATGTAAAGAATAGCGTGCGTTAGGATATAATCTCTACTGAACGCGGCATTTATGCAACAATTCTATTAGCGGCCTGTAAACCATTAAATGTACAGTATGATAATAAGGAATTTTCGCTATAGAAAGACCGGTGTTGTCATGGGATTTTTATGTGGGCGTGCAGCTTTGATAGTACCTGTGAAATTGACGTGAAATAATAGGGTAAAATGACAGAAGTTTTTGATCAGAAAACACTGGAATCAGGCGATCAGGGTGAGCTTATTTCAGATGGGGTAAAGCAACGTACGAGGTTGGCCAGGGAACTTTTTGGCGATGTTGTGCAATTTGTGGATTTCGTGCTGATCATTCTATCATCAATAATAGTGGCCCATCTATACCATAATTATGTGATCATCTCTGATTATGAGTTCCAGCGCTATGCCACTGCTGGTATTATTGGTGCCACAGGATTCACTGCCTTATCGAGACGCGATGGGTTTTATGAGTTTGGGCGATTACTTTCAGTACGTGGTTCTATCAGGTCTATGCTGGCTCAATGGGGCATGGTGATATTTGGACTATTGGCATTTGCATTTGCGCTGAAAGTTTCTGATTCTTTCTCTCGTTTCTGGCTGTTTGCATGGACTGGTAGTTCTGCTGCCTTATTAGTTTTATGCCGAGTAATCGCGACCATTAGTTTGAAACGTTCTACGCGCCGGGATGGTATTTTTTCTCGACGTATTGCTGTTGTGGGGGCAAATAAACTCGGCGTAAAATTTGCTGACCGTGCTACGCATTCACGTGATCCCGTTTCCATTGTCGGGATTTATGACCTCGAGAATCAACGCACTGGGGCCGTTAAAGGATTATATGCTGGTGGAACGCTTGATGACCTGATGCGTGCTGCTCGTAATGATGAGGTGGACGATATTGTTATTGCTTCTGATGAAGTGCAAAGCTCCGCATTAAAGGAGCTTGTACGCAGACTTTCCGCATTACCGGTATCTATAGCCCTTGCTCCAAACTCTAATTGGTTAGAGCATGAAGGCGGTCAATTGATCTACACTGCAGGCTCGCCACTTTTAAACCTCTATCGTCGTCCTCTTGAAGGGTGGGGAAGCATATTGAAAATCTTGGAAGATCGAGTTCTTGGTGCTTTGTTGTTAGTTGCTATCAGCCCCATTATGCTTGTGGTGGCGATTGCGGTGAAGCTTCAAGGAAAGGGGCCGATTTTATTTGCGCAACAGCGGCACGGATTTAATCATGAGGTTTTTCGCATATATAAATTTCGTACAATGACGGTTGCAGATGATGGCGATGAAATCGTGCAAGCGAAGAAAGGTGATGCCCGTATTACCCCAATCGGTGCTTTCCTCCGGCGTTATAGTCTTGATGAATTGCCGCAACTTTTGAATGTTGTTAAGGGAAATATGTCCCTTGTTGGCCCTAGACCACATGCTCTAGCTCATAATCATCAATATGCCAGAACCGTTGAAAATTATTCGGGCCGACACAAGGTGAAGCCGGGTATCACTGGATGGGCACAGGTTAATGGGTATCGAGGTGAAACATCTGAGAATGAAATGATGGCTGATCGGGTTAGGTATGACCTTGAGTATATTGATAATTGGTCTCTATATTTTGATTTTAAAATCCTGGTTCTGACAATTTTCGCTGTTTTATTTCCCAAAAATGCACATTAATATTTCATATTAAGGCTTGCACAATTTAACACTAATGCCTCGTAATACAGGTATGAATCCGGTATGAGTATGCTTTGATATACGTTGGGATTTTTTGATGCGTGAATTTTTATTGTTTTTGTGTTTGTTATTTCTTTTTGGCTGTAGTTCTGATCAAAAAGGGCAAAATCCCCAGGAGCAGGATCCTCCTGAAGCAATAATAGTTGAGCCTGGAGTTTCATACGCATTAGCAAATTCACGGGCAAAAAAAATAACTAACATAGTTTACGATTTAGAATTTTATATTCCAGCTGTTGTCGATAAACCAATTGAGGCAAAAGAGGTGTTGCGATTTCACCTCGAGGACATTTCTTCCTCTTTGCAATTGGATTTTCGAGAGAGTAGAGATAAAATAAAAAGCGTCATCATTAATGGCGTTCACCAGCCAATTGATTTTCAAAATGAGCATTTGATGCTAGCGCAATCAGCACTCGTTGAAGGTGAAAACCAGATTGAAATCGAGTTCATTGCTGGTGAAACATCCTTAAATCGAAACTCCAATTATCTGTATACACTATTTGTACCGGACCGAGCTCGTACGGCTTACCCAGTTTTAGATCAACCCAATTTGAAAGCGCGATTTAACTTGAGTCTGAATATTCCTGCAGATTGGCTAGCGCTTGCTAATGGGCAGTTGGAGGGCGTTATTCAAAATGGTGATCGTAGCATTCATAATTTTGCTACTTCAGACTTGCTCAGTACCTATTTATTTTCTTTCGTGGCTGGAGAGTTCCAGAAGGAAACGAGAATTGTAGATGGCCGCGAAATCAATTTTCTATACCGTGAAAGTGACGCTAAAAAAATAGTACGCAACCTTGATGCAATTTTTAATCTTCATGCACAATCCTTGACCTGGTTGGAAGAGTATACTGATATTGCGTACCCTTTTCAGAAATTCGATTTTGTTGCGATTCCGGGGTTTCAATATGGCGGCATGGAACATGTTGGAGCAATACAATATAGGGCGTCATCACTTTTCCTGGATGAAGCTCCATCAGAAACTCAACTCCTTGGGCGAGCCAACCTAATTGCACATGAAGTTGCGCATATGTGGTTTGGAAATTTGGTCACAATGGATTGGTTCAACGATGTTTGGACCAAGGAGGTATTTGCTAACTTTATGGCGGCAAAAATAGTGAATCCAAGCTTTCCAACAATTAATCATGATTTGAGTTTTTTGTTACGGCATTATCCAGCTGCTTATTCGGTAGACAGGACACTTGGAGCTAATCCAATCCGCCAGGATTTGTTAAATCTTAATGAAGCAGGATCTTTGTACGGAGCGATTATTTATAGTAAGGCACCAATCATGATGCGGCAGCTAGAGATGCTGATTGGGGAAACGGTTTTTAGGGATGGGATTCGTGAATATCTAACAAATTACGCTCATTCCAATGCGACATGGCCTGATTTGATTGAAATATTGGATAAGCGATCCTCTCATGACCTGAAAGGCTGGAGTGAAGTATGGGTAAATACGGCAGGTCGCCCGACAATTTGTTTGTCCGACGATCAAAATTACGAAGGCAAAAGCGGTGTAATGCTCCGGCAAGTAGATACATTTGGTAAAGCACGCTTCTGGCCACAGGAGTTTTCGGTCTCAACTCGGACAGAGCTTTCAAGTTTTCTGGATATTGAATTTACACAAGCTGAATACGTTTTTGGTGGTGAGCTTGGCCAACAAAATCTATCATCCTTATTGGTCAATTCTAATGGGCGAGGCTATGGGCTGTTTCCCATTCAGCTAGAGCCTTGGCTGAGTGAGTGGGAGAGGCTTGATGAAACTCAAAAAGGTTCTTTGCTTATCAACCTTTATGAGCTGTTATTAACAGGTAACCCGCAGCATACAGCCACCAGTTATTTTTCTGCTCTTGTTAAGATTGCACATACGGAAACCAATGAACAATTACTCAACACAATTTTTGGGCAATTGAGGTTCGTATTTTGGTCACTCCTTCCTGAAAGCGAGCGTTTAATAAGTGCTAAACAGCTTGAAACCTTATTATGGCGTAATGCAAATAATAAAAATTACCCGGCTAGCACTCGAAAAATATTCTTTAATGCATACAGAGATATTACTCTTTCTGAAGAGGGCCTTAAAAGGTTATATGAAGTATGGAACGACCAACAATCGATAGATAATATTGTCTTTTCTGAACGCGAGAAAATTGTATTGAGTGCAGTGTTGGCGATAAAAATTCCCAAAAGAGCAGAGTCCATTATCGAACGGCAGTTTGAGAAAATAAAAAATGCAGATGATAAACGCCGGTATGCATTTATTGCTCCGGCTCTGTCAGCTTCTGAACAAACTCGGAATAGTTTCTTTACATCTTTGCGAGATGAGAAAAATCGTGAAGTTGAAAGTTGGGTGTTAACGGGGCTTTCTTATCTTCATCACCCACTTCGTATTCAGCATTCTGAACAATATATATTACCCAGCCTTGAAATATTGGAGGAAATACAAGCCACCGGGGATATCTTTTTTCCGGGGCGCTGGATGACGCAGACCCTGCAAAATCATCGTAGCCAGCAATCGGTTGATATTGTGGAAAGGTTTTTGGAAGAACGCCCTGACTATAATAAGCAGTTACGGCTTAAAATCTTGCAGGCGTCTGACCCGCTTTTTACAGCGATCCGTACGCAACCCGAAAATTACTCTGCACTGAAATGGTACGATGTTTGTAGCAGTGTTGAGGCGCCCTAACGGTGTGTCATTAATGCTAAAGCCTGCGATTATAGGGCTTGCACTTGCTAATGTTCAGTTATGGTAGGTCAATTTGGTATTCTGCCTATAAATATAGAGATATTAGGGCTCAAACCCAGTTGAAATATCCCTTTCAAACGGCCTGATTGTTGCTATAGCACCAAGATAGTTATTTTGTTTATTATATAGAATGCGAGGATCGCCATGCGCGTTGTAATGGTAGGAACGGGATATGTTGGGTTGGTCTCAGGGGCCTGCTTTGCAGATTTTGGCCATGAAGTGATTTGTGTGGATAAAGATGCATCAAAGATAGCGATGCTTGAGGCAGGGGAGATCCCGATTTATGAGCCCGGTTTAGAAGGCCTGGTGGCTGCAAACGTTAAGGCACGACGCCTTTCTTTTACAACAGATCTTTCGGCAGCCGTAAAACAAGCAGATGCTGTTTTTATTGCAGTAGGGACACCATCACGACGTGGGGACGGATTTGCTGATCTCTCTTATGTCTATGCAGCTTCTGAGGAGATTGCCGAAGCTTTAAATGGCTATACTGTGGTGATTACGAAGTCGACTGTTCCTGTAGGCACCGGGACAGAAGTAGAGAATATCATTCGTAAAGCACGGCCAGATGCTGAATTTGCGGTTGCATCAAATCCTGAATTCCTCAGGGAAGGTGCCGCTATCAGTGATTTTAAGCATCCTGACCGGGTTGTCGTTGGGGCAGAGGATGACCGAGCTGTTGAAGTGATGCGAGAGCTTTATCGTCCTCTCTTTATCAACGAAACACCAATAGTTTTTACAAACCGAGCTACTTCGGAGTTGATAAAATATGCTGCCAACGCATTTTTGGCGACTAAGATTACATTTATCAATGAAATGGCTGATCTTTGCGAAAAGGTTGGGGCTGATGTGCAAGAGGTTGCCCGGGGGATTGGTCTTGATGGGCGTATAGGGTCAAAATTCCTCCATGCTGGGCCCGGGTATGGCGGCTCATGCTTTCCCAAGGATACGCTTGCGCTTGCCCGCACAGCTCAACAGGCTGGCGCGCCCACTAGAATAGTTGAAGCGGTTGTCAATATTAATGACACGCGTAAAAAGGCGATGGCTCAAAGGGTTATTGCTGCTTGTGGTGGCGATGTTTCAGGAAAACGGATTGCTGTCCTTGGGCTGACTTTTAAACCCAACACGGATGATATGCGCGATGCACCTTCTTTAGATATCATACCAGCCTTGCAAAAAGCTGGTGCGACTCTCCGCGCGTTTGATCCCGCTGGTATGGAGGAGAGTGAGAAGCTGTTTAGCGACCTGGAATTTTGCGACGGTCCATATGATACCCTGCAAGATGCAGATGCCGTTGTGCTGATTACTGAATGGGATGTTTTCCGCGCATTAGATTTAAGCCGGATGAAGGCATTGATGAAGACACCGATAATGGTTGATTTGCGTAATATTTATCGCCCGAATGTCGTGGAAAAAGAGGGCTTTGAATATTCCTCAATCGGGAGGTGAATCAAGGTCTTTGTAAAATATTGAGTGAGATACTATCTGATAATAAAAAACAGAGGCCCAAGGGCCTCTGTTTTACATCGTATCTGTAGGTACTAATTAGATAATATCGTAGTCACTTGCTGCGCTTTGTGCTGGTGCGCGCAGTTCAAGGACTGTTTCGTAAGTATCAGAAAGAATAG